>DASPGF010000185.1:0-5810 GCA_035620755.1 Myxococcota bacterium | reverse complement strand
TGGTGTACCTGGCCGTGGTGGTCCTGTTCGTGCTCCAGGGCCAGCGCGAGTTCTATCGCCTGATCGAGGACAAGGGCGCGCAGCCGCTCGCGACGTTCGGCATGGTCGCAGCGGTCGCTTTGTGCCTCGTCCAGTACATCGGCACCGAGTACCACGCGAATCTGCTGATGACGGCCACGCTGCTGTTCGTGCTCGTCGCGCAGCTCGGCAAGGCGCAGATCACCGCGGCGCTCGCGAGCATCTCGGGGACGTTCTTCGGCGTGTTCTACGTGGGCTGGCTGCTCAGCCACGCGATCTCGCTGCGCAACTTCCACGGCGCGATCACGAGCCGCTACGGCGAGCCCGTCGCGGCGTCGATCGGCGTCACGCCCGAGTGCGGAAACTTCCTGGTGTTCTTCACGCTGTTCGTCGTGATCTGGTGCGACGCGGCCGCGTACTTCGGTGGTCGCGCCTACGGCAAGCGCAAGCTCGCGCCCGCGATCAGCCCGGGCAAGAGCGTCGAGGGTGCGATCGCGGGCGTGGTCGGAGGCCTGCTCGCGGCGATCGTCTGCAAGGGCGGCTTCGACCTGCTCTGGCCGGAGCAATCGGCGCTGCTCTCCTGGTATGCGGCGGGCGTGCTAGCGTTGCTGCTGTCCGCGGCGGGAATCATCGGCGACCTGATCGAGTCGCTGCTCAAACGGGATGCCGAGGTCAAGGACACCGGGCACCTGCTGCCGGGAACCGGCGGCGTGCTGGATCGCATCGACTCGTTCCTGCTCGCGGCTCCCGTGATGTACTACTCGATGCTCTTCTACGTGTTCTGGAAGGTCGGCTGACCCGTGATCGAGCGTTATTCGCGCCCCGAGATGAAGGCGATCTGGAGCGACGACGGCAAGTACCGCCGCTGGCTGCGCGTCGAGATCGCGGTCTGCGAGGTGCAGTGCGAGCGCGGCCTGATCCCGCGCGAGGCCTTCGAGCAGATCGCGGCTCGCGCGCGCTTCGACATCGCGCGCATCGACGAGATCGAGCGCGAAGTGCGCCACGACGTGATCGCGTTCCTCACGGCGGTCGGCGAGTCGATCGGCCCGGCCGCGCGCTGGGTGCACCACGGCCTCACGTCGAGCGACGTGATCGATACCGGCATGGCGCTGCAGATCCGCGACGCGGGAGCGCTGCTGCGCGGCGGCGTCGATCGGCTCAGCGCGGTGCTTCGCGCGCGCGCGCTCGAGTTCCGCCACACGCCCTGCATCGGTCGCACGCACGGCGTGCACGCCGAGCCCACGAGCTTCGGCCTCAAGCTGCTCGTGTTCTACGCGGAGATGTGTCGACATCGCGCACGCATCGACGCCGCGCTCGCCGAGGCCGCGGTCGGCAAGATCTCGGGGGCGGTCGGCACCTTCGCGCACCTGCCTCCGGATCTCGAAGAGGAGGTCTGCGCGCGGCTCGGGATCGGCTTCGAGCCCGCGGCGACGCAGGTCGTGCAGCGGGACCGCCATGCGGCGTTGATCGGCGTGCTCGCGCTGATCGCCGCGAGCCTCGAGAAGTTCGCGGTCGAGCTCCGCCACCTCGCGCGCACCGAGGTGCGCGAGGTCGAAGAGGAGTTCGCGGCGGGCCAGAAGGGCTCGTCCGCGATGCCGCACAAGCGCAATCCCTGGCGCCTCGAGAACGTCTCGGGCCTCGCGCGCGTGATGCGCGGCTACGCGGTTGCGGCGCTCGAGAACGTCGCGCTGTGGCACGAGCGCGACATCAGCAACTCCTCCGTCGAGCGCGTGATCTTCCCCGATGCGATGGCCACGCTCGACTTCATGCTGCACCGCCTCGCGGGCCTGGTCGAGACGCTCGTCGTGCACCCGGAGCAGATGCGCACGAATCTCGACCTCACGCGCGGCCTCGCGTTCAGCGGAACGCTGCTGCTCGAGCTCACGCAGAAGGGGCTCGCGCGCGAGGCCGCCTACGCGCTCGTGCAGCGACACGCGATGGATACCTGGGACAGGGGAGGGGAGTACCGCGACCGCATCCTCGCCGACCCCGTGATCGCCGAGAAGCTCTCCAAGGAGGAGATCGATCGCGCGTTCAGCCTCGAGCAGGCGCTGCGACACGTCGACGCGATCTTCGAGCGCACGCTCGCGCTCTGCGACGAGCGCTTTCCGCGAGCCGAGCGATGAAGGCGCTCGTGCACGTGCGCCTCAAGCCCGATGTGCTGGATCCGCAGGGGCGCGCGATCCAGAAGGCGAGCCTCTCGCTCGGCTACGCTGCGATCCGCAGCGTGCGGCAGGGCAAGCTGTTCGAGGTGGAGCTCGACGCGCGCGACGAGGCGTCGGCGCGCGAGCTGATCACCGAGCTCTCGAGCAAGCTGCTCGCCAACGCCGTGATCGAGGATTTCGAGATCGTGCGCATCGAGCGCGCCTAGCCCGGGCAGTTCCACTTTCGGTTGAGGGATCCGCCGCTGGCCGGGGCCCCGTTCGCATGGCTGGTTCAACCGTCGGCGCGTCGGCGTGGCAGCAGACCGCGCGCGAATTCGCGCGCGAGCGCGATCCACAGCGCGAACGGCGCAGCGTCGAGCACCAGCGATGCGAGCGCCGAGAGCCGCTGCGTCTCGCGGTCGGCCGTGGCGTTCACGGCGACGTGCAGCAGGAACAGCAGCACGAGCCCGAGCGCGAGGCCGCCAAAGCGGCGCCGCGCGCGCAAGCGCGGCGTCAGCAGCATCAGCGTCAGGAACGGCACGAAGTTGATGTAGCGGTCGCGGGCGGGCGTCGCGATGCCTTCGCAGCCGAGCCAGCCGTAGATCGCGCTCGCGATCGGGGCGAACAGAGCGTGGTAGGCGCTCAGGCCGCCGGCCCTCCACAGCCAGACCAGCGGCGCAGTCAGCGCGACGAACCTAGCCAGGAACAGCAGAGCCGGCTTCATCGCGTACCACGAGATACACCCAGAGCATCCAGACCGAGGTGATCATCAGGATCAGGGTGCCCTGCCAGAAGTAGAGGTGGAAGAAGTCGAAGCTCGCGTTCGCGTAGCGGCCGACGAGGATCAGGCAGAGGATCCGCAGCAGATTGAAGAGATAGATCGCGGGAATGCCGAGCAGCAGCCCGATCGCCTTCTTGCGCCAGCGGGTCGGGAAGGCGAGCACGCAGGCCGCGTAGATCGCCATCTCGAACATCCCCGTGCACTCGCCGATGATGCGCACCGCGAACGGGCCGAGGTGCACGACGGTCTCGGATCGCGCGGCCTGGTCGGTGAACGCGGCGAGCAGCGCGTACTCGATCGCTGCGGTGGCCGTGACCATGAACCGCGTCACGCCCGGATACGCGCGCATCGCGATCGGGAGCAGCCATCCGACCGCCGCGAGGTAGAGCGCGAACAGGCCGAGGAAGCGCCAGGTCGGATCGGCGCTCGCGCGACGCAGCCACGCTGCGGATCGGCTCATCACCGCGCCATCATAACATCGCCCCTGGGGCGGGCCTTTGACTCGCGCGAGGTCCTGATTATGCTCCCGGCCATGGCGATGGAGATCAGCGGCAGGCTTCACGCGAAGCACGACGCGCAGCAGGTCACGGAGCGCTTCCGCAAGCGCGAGTTCGTGCTCGAGCTCAGCGAGAACACCCGCTTCCCGCAGCTCGTGCTGTTCCAGCTGACGGGCGACCGCTGCGAGCGCATCGACGACTTCGCGGTCGGCGACGACGTGCGCGTGGAATTCAGCCTGCGCGGGCGCGAGTGGAAGAGCCCGCGCGGCGACCTGAAGTACTTCAACAGCCTCGACGTGTGGAACATCGAGCGCGCGAGCGGTGACAGATCGCGCGGCGCGGATCCCGCGCGGGCCGACGGCCCTGCGCGCGGGCTCGACGACGAGATCCCGTTCTAGCGCGGAGCCGGTTGCGCCACGAGCCCCCCGGTCGCGGCCTGCAGCGGGTGCGCGCCGCGGCGAGCGCGTACGCGTCGCGGGTGCGGCGCGGCGGGGCCAGCCGCAGCCAGCAGCCTGAAGCCGAAGCGGGCGGAAGCAGACGAGCTCGCGCCACGGCGGCCGCAGCGAACAGGAGCCTGCGTCGATGTCGAAGGGAGGGGGAGGGGTGGAAATGTCGGAAGCGCAGCTCGAGCCGGTGAGCCAGCACGCGCAGCTGTGCGGCGAGCTCGCAAACGAGATGTCGAAGGTCGTGGTGGGGCAGGAGGCGATGATCTCGCGTCTGCTGATCGGCCTGCTCACGGGCGGCCACGTGCTGCTCGAGGGCGTGCCGGGCCTCGCGAAGACGCTCACCGTTCGCGCGCTCGCGCAGGCGATCGACACCGGCTTCTCGCGCATCCAGTTCACGCCGGACATGCTCCCGGCCGACGTGCTCGGCACCGAGATCTTCAATCCGCGCGAGGCGACCTACTCGATCAAGAAGGGGCCGATCTTCTCGAACCTGATCCTCGCCGACGAGATCAACCGCGCGCCCGCGAAGGTGCAGGCCGCGCTGCTCGAGGCGATGCAGGAGCGCCAAGTCACGATCGGCGATGCGACGCTTCCGCTCGAGGAACCCTTCCTGGTGTTGGCGACGCAGAACCCGATCGAGCAGGAGGGCACCTACCCGCTGCCCGAGGCGCAGGTCGATCGCTTCATGCTCAAGGTGAAGGTCGGCTATCCCACGAAGCAGGAAGAGCGCAAGGTGATCGACCGCATGGCGAGCGGGCAGCCGCTGCCGGTCGCGAAGGCCGTTGCGACGCCCGCGCGGATCCGCGCGGCGCGGCAGGCGGTGGATCAGGTCTTCATCGACGACAAGGTCTGCAACTACATCGTCGATCTCGTGCACGCGACGCGCGATCCCGCGGCCGCGGGAATCCGCGAGCTCGACGGCATGATCGAGATGGGCGCGAGCCCGCGCGCCTCGATCTATCTCACCAAGGGCGCGAAGGCGCACGCATTCCTGCAGGGCCGCAGCTATGCGACGCCGCACGACGTGAAGAACGTCGCGCCGGACATCCTGCGGCACCGCATCGTGCTCACCTACGAAGCGGAAGCCGAGGGCAAGCGCTCCGACGACATCGTCGAGCGCATTCTCGTGGGCGTGCTCGTCCCATAGCTTCGCATGCAAGCTCGCGAGATCCTGCAGCGCGTGCGCGAGATCCAGATCCGGACCGGCCGCCAGGTCGCGGACGTGCTGGCCGGCGAGTACGTGTCGGTGTTCAAGGGCCGCGGCGTCGAGTTCGACGAGGTGCGCCCCTACATCCCGGGCGACGACGTGCGCAGTATCGACTGGAACGTCACGGCGCGCACGGGCGCCCCGTACGTGAAGCGCTACGTCGAGGAGCGCCAGCTCACGCTGATGCTGATGGCCGACGTCTCTGCGTCGCAGGACTTCGGCTCCGCGGAGCGCTCGAAGCGCGAGGCCACCGCCGAGCTGTGCGCGCTGCTCGCATTCTCCGCGATCCGCAACGACGACAAGGTCGGTCTGACGCTGTTTCACGGCGGTGTCGAGCAGTACATCCCGCCGCGCAGGGGGCAGAAGCACGCGCTGCGCGTGGTGCGCGAGGTGCTCGCGCATGGCGCGCAAGCGCCCGAAGCCCGCGCACCCGCGGCCGCGGGCCGCCGCCTCCGCGCGCGCCTGCGGCGCTGGCGGCGGCCGCGCAGCGCGCGCGAGGCGACGAACGTCGCGAACGCGATGGAGTTCCTGCTCTCGGTCGGCGCGCGCCGCAGCATCTGCTTCGTGGTGAGCGATTTCCTCGACGCGGATTTCGAGCGCGCGCTCGTCACCGCGAACCAGCGCCACGACGTGATCGCGGTGCTCGTCACAGATCCGCGCGAGCTCGCGCTGCCCGCGGTCGGGCTCGTCGCGCTGCAGGATGCGGAGACCGGCGCA
>DASPGF010000184.1:0-4887 GCA_035620755.1 Myxococcota bacterium | reverse complement strand
GGCCCGGCGCCGCGCGCCCCGCTGCGCGGCGGCTGGTCTTGCTCGCGGCCGATGGCAGCGGCGCGTTCCCGTTCGGCGCGGGTGCGCAGGCGGATCGCGACTTCCGCGAGCCCAACGAGCAGCGCGCGCGCGATGGCGCCGCGCGCGGAGTCGCGCTGCACCTGTTCGCGCTCGGCGGTGTCGCCGAGCAGCCGCCGCCGTTCGTGGACGCGTTGCTCGCGAATCCCGCGAGCAGCTTCACGCGCGTGCAGGCGCGCGACCCGGCGGACTTCTTCGCGAGGCGCGTGTCGCTGCCCTTTCTCGCCGCCGTGTCGATCCACGACGCCGCGAGCGGCGAGGCGACCGGCGCGATCGAGTTCGCGAGCGATGGACGGTTCGCGGCCTCGGTTCCGCTCGAGCCCGGCGAGAATCGCCTGCTCGTGCGCGCGGCGACGAGTGATGGCAGCCGGCGCGAAGCGCCGCTCGTGCTCCACTTCGATCCGAGCGCGTACCGCGAGCGCTTGCTCGCCGCCGAGGCCGCACGCATCCGCCGCGTCCAGCGCAAGCAGGTCACGCTCGAAGTCGTCGACTGAGCGCGGCGGGGCGCGAACGAGCACGCCGATCGCGTGCGGACGCAAGCCCGTGATCCGTTCGATCTTCGCCTCCGCCCTCGCCCTCGCCCTCGCCCTCGCCGTCGAATTGGGTGCTTGCCTCGACTGCGTTAGCCTCCCGAGGTGAACTGGAGAGCCGCATGCACCGCTCTCGTCACGGCGGTGCTGCCCGCGGCCGCGCCGGCGGCAGACGCGCCGCGCGTGATCGCCGCCGAGGCGAAGCGGCTCGACTTCCCGCTGCGCGTCGAGGCGCCCGGCACCGCGCGCGCGAACGAATCCGTCGAGATCCGACCGCAGATCTCGGAGGCGATCACCGCGATCCACTTCGTCGAGGGGCAGCGCGTGATCGCGGGCGCCGTGCTCGTCGAGCTCGAGGACAGCGAGGCCAAGGCCGACGTCGCCGCGGCGCGGGCGACGCTCGCGGAGTCCGAGACCCAGGCGCGCCGCGCCGAGGAGCTGTTCAAGACCAAGGCCGTCTCCGCCTCCGAGCTCGATCAGCGCATCGCGCGGCGCGACGCCGACCGCGCCGCGCTCGACGCCGCCCAGTCGCGCCTCGCCGACACCAAGGTGCGTGCGCCGTTCGCGGGCCGCGTGGGCTTGCGGCGCGTGAGCCTCGGCAGCCTCGTCTCGCCGACCACCGTGATCACCACGCTCGACGACACCGACACCATCAAGCTGGACTTCGACGTGCCCGAGACCGTCGTCTCGCTGCTCGAGGAGGGGCTCGCCGTGGAGGCCTCGAGCGCGGCCTGGCCCGAGCGGCGCTTTCGCGGCGCGGTCGCGACCGTCGACACGCGCGTCGATCCCGTGAGCCGGACGCTCACCGTGCGCGCGTTGATTCCGAACCCCGACGCGCTGCTGCGCCCCGGCATGTTTCTGGCGGCCGTGCTGCTGCGCGAGAACGTGAGCGCGCTCATGATCCCCGAGCAGTCGCTCGTTCCCGAGCAGAGCCGGCAGTACGTCTGGGTGATCGGCGCGGCGAATACCGTCGAGAAGCGCGAGGTACAGACCGGGCGGCGCCGCCCGGGCCAGGTGGAGGTCATCAGCGGCCTGCAGCCCGGTGAGAGCGTCGTCGCCGAGGGCACGCAGAAGATGCTGCCCGGCGCGAAGGTCGAGATCGACGGTGCGATCGACGTCGCCGCGCAGGAGCTGCCGTGATCCTCTCGGAGCTCTCGATCCGCCGGCCCGTGTTCGCGAGCGTGCTCTCGCTGCTGCTCGTGATCCTCGGACTCGCGGCGCTCGTCAATCTGCCCGTGCGCCAGTATCCCGACATCGATCCGCCCGTGGTCGAGATCGAGACGCGCTACCGCGGCGCGTCGGCGGAGGTCGTCGAGACGAAGATCACGCAGGTGATCGAGGACAGCATCGCCGGGCTCGAGGGAGTCGAGAAGCTCACCTCAGCGAGCCGCGACGAGCTCTCGGAGATCCGCGTCGAGTTCGGTCTCGAGCGCAGCGTCGACGAGGCCGCAAACGACATCCGCGACCGCGTGGCGCGCCTCGCGAGCCAGCTGCCCGAGGAGGCCGATCCGCCCGAGATCGCGAAGATCGACAGCAACACGCGCGCCGTGATGTACCTGAATCTGACTTCCGACCGCATGTCGGGCCTCGAGATCACCGACTACGCGGACCGCTACCTCACCGATCGCTTCTCGACCGTTCCCGGCGTCGCGCAGGTGCGCATCTCGGGAGAGCGCCGCTACGCGATGCGCATCTGGCTGCAGCGCCAGGCGCTCGCCGCGCACGGCCTCACGGTGACAGACGTCGAGGGCGCGCTGCTCGCCGAGAACGTCGAGCTACCCGCGGGCCGGCTCGAGTCCGCGGAGCGCGAGTTCACGCTGCGCACCGACACGGGCTACGCGACGCCCGAGGACTTCCGGCGCCTCGTGGTGGGCCGCGGCGCCGACGGCCAGCTCGTGCGCCTCGCGCAGGTCGCCGAGGTGCGCGTCGGCGCGGAGAACGAGCGCAACGTCGCGCGCGCGAACGGCGTCCCCGCGGTGTCGCTCGCGATCGAGCAGCTCTCGCAGGCCAACACCGTCGACGTGTCGCGCGGCGTGCGCGCCGAGCTCGAGAAGGTCGCGTCCGAGCTGCCCGGCGACATGCGGATCGAGCTCAACTACGACCGCGCCGAGTTCATCGAGGCTTCGATGGTCGAGGTCGTCAAGTCGCTGCTGTTCGCGATCGCGCTCGTGCTCGTGGTGATCTATCTGTTCCTCGGCAATTTTCGCGCAACGCTGATCCCCGCCGCGGTCGTGCCCGTCTCGATCATCGCCACCTTCATGGTGATGGCCGCGCTCGGCTACACGATCAACACGCTCACGCTGCTCGGGATGGTGCTTGCGATCGGCCTCGTGGTCGACGACGCGATCATCGTGCTCGAGAACATCTACCGACGCATCGAGGCGGGCCAGCCGCCGCTGCTCGCGGCGCTCGAGGGCTCGAAGGAGATCGGCTTCGCGGTCGTCGCGACCACGCTCGTGCTGGTCGCGGTGTTCGTTCCGCTCTCGTTCATCCGAGGCGACATCGGACGCCTGTTCAGCGAGTTCGGCATCACGCTCGCGGTCGCCGTGATGTTCTCGAGCGTGGTCGCCCTCACGCTCTCGCCGATGATGAGCTCGCAGCTGTTCCGCGCGCACGAGGGCCGCTCTGGGCTCGCCCACGCGGTCGACGTGTTCTTCCGCGCGCTCAGCGAGCGTTACCGCGCGTGGCTCGCGCTCGCGCTGCAAAACCGCCGCCGCACGCTCGCGATCGTCGTCGGAATTTCGGCGGGCGCGGCGGTGCTCATCCCGGTGCTGCCGACCGAGTACGCGCCGCTCGAGGATCGCGGCGCATTCATGGTGGTGATCCGCGGGCCCGAGGGCGCCTCGTTCCAGTACACGGACCGCTACGCGCGCGAGGTCGAGAAGATCCTGATGAGCGAGGTCGAGGATGGACCGCTGTTGCGCTTCCTGCTGCGGCTTCCCGAGGATTTCAGCGCGACGGGCTCGGTGAACTCCGCGCGCCTGATCGTGCTGCTCGACCCCTGGGACGAGCGCGACGAGCACGCGATCGAGATCTCCGAGCGGCTGCGCGAGAAGCTCGAGGCGCTGCCCGGCGTGCGCGCGGCGGTCTTCATGCCGCAGAGCCTCGGCGTCAGCAGCGACGGCCGGCCGCTCAAGCTCGTGCTCGGCGGGCCGGATTACGCGCAGCTCGCCGCATGGCGCGACACGCTGCTCGCCGGCATGGCCGAGCTGCCCGAAGTCGTGAACCCGGACAGCGACTACCAGGAGCGCAAGCCCAAGTTCACGGTGCGCGTCGACCGCGACCGCGCCGCAGCGCTCGGCGTTCCACTCGCCGAGGTCGGGCGCACGCTCGAGACCATGCTCGGCTCGCGCATCGTCACCACCTACGTCGACCGCGGCCGCGAGTACAACGTGATCCTGCAGGGCGAGAACGCGGATCGCCGCAGCCCCGACGACCTCACCAACCTCTACGTGCGCGCGAGCGCGAGCGAGCGCCTCGTGCCGCTCGCGAACCTCGTGACGCTCGCCGAAGAGGCCGGCCCCGATCAGCTCAACCGCTTCGACCGCATGCGCTCGATCACCGTCGAGGCGTCGCTCGCGGAGGGCACGAGTCTCGGGGAAGCCGCCGACGCGCTCGAGGCGATGGCCCACGAGCTGCTGCCCGCGAGCGCGCGGCTCGACTGGGACGGAGAGTCGCGCGAGCTGCGCGAGTCGGGCGGCAGCCTGACCTTCACGTTCGCGCTCGCGCTCGTGATCGTGTTCCTCGTGCTCGCCGCGCAGTTCGAGAGCTTCGTGCACCCGATCGTGATCATGGTGACGGTTCCGCTCGCGCTCACGGGCGCACTGCTCGGTCTGCTCGCCTTCGGCGCGAGCATCAACGTGTTCAGCCAGATCGGCGCGATCCTGCTGATCGGGCTCGCCGCGAAGAACGGCGTGCTGATCGTCGAGTTCGCCAACCAGCTGCGCGACCGCGGCATCGAGCGCGTCGAGGCGGTGGTGCAGGCCTCGGCGATCCGGCTGCGGCCGATCCTGATGACCAGCCTGACCGCGGTGTTCGGCGCTGCGCCCTTGGTGCTGGCCTCGGGCGCGGGCTACGAGAGCCGCCAGGCGGTCGGCATCGTGATCGTGTTCGGCGTCTCGTTCGCGACGCTGCTCACGCTGTTCGTGGTGCCCGCGGTCTACGCCCTGGTCGCCCGCAGCCTCCGTTCGCCGCACTACCTGGCGGGCCTGATCGTGCGGTTGCGCCGGCTCGAACCTGCGCCGGTGTCAAGCCAAGCAGATAGTGCACATGTGATTGA
>DASPGF010000183.1:0-3098 GCA_035620755.1 Myxococcota bacterium | reverse complement strand
GTTTGCGGAGCTCGCGGATGCGCGCGTCGACACGCATCGCGCGCTGCGCCACGGGATTCCCGAAGTCGTCTACGCGCCCGGCAAGACGAGCGAGCAGATCGCCGAGATCGTGCGCGCGCTGCGCGCCGCCGAGCAGGACGTGCTCGTCACGCGTATGGAGGCGACGCTCGCCGAGCGAACGCTCGAAGCCGAGCCGGGCGGCAGCTACGACGAGCTGAGCCGGCTGCTCTGGTACGGCCCCGCCGACGTGCCTGCGGTCGGCAAGGGCACGATCGCCGTGGTCTCCGCAGGGACCTCGGATTGGCCGGTCGCCGCCGAGGCGATCGGCGTGGCGCGGCGCTTCGGAAACAAGGTCGACGCGGTCGCGGACGTCGGCGTGGCGGGCATCCACCGCCTGCTCGCGGCGAGCGAGACGCTGCGCGCCGCGCGCGTGGTGATCGCGATTGCGGGAATGGAGGGTGCGCTGCCCGCCGCGATCGGCGGCCTGGTCGACAGGCCGGTGATCGCCGTGCCGACCAGCGTCGGCTACGGCGCGGCGTTTGGCGGCATCGCGGCGCTGCTCGGCATGCTCACGAGCTGCGCGTCGAACGTGAGCGTCGTCAACATCGACAACGGCTTCGGCGCCGCCTACGTCGCGACGTTGATCAACCGCCTCTGAGCCGGGATCGGACGGGACGCGTGCGCGATTCGATTCGCGCGGGATGCATTGGATGGCAGTTCGGCGCAGACGAGGGGCGGTCGCGAGCGGTCGGGTGCTGCACCTCGATCTGTTCTCGGGAATCGCGGGCAACATGTTCCTCGGCGCGCTGCTCGACGCGGGTCTGTCGCGCAGCGCGCTCGCACAGGGCCTCGAGGGGCTCGGGCTCGCGCACGCGCTGCGCGTGCGGAAGGTGCGCCGCGGAGCAATCGCGGCGTGCTATCTCGAGGTGGTCGTCCCGAGGCGCAAGCGCGAATCACGGGCGCCCGCGCAACGCCGCGCGCGCGGCGACCACGCTGACGCGCGCGGCGCCCGCGCTGATGCGCACGGGCGCAGCTTCCGCGAGATCGAGGCGATCCTGCGGCGCGCGGCGCTCGACGCGCGGGTGCGCGACCGCGCGCTCGCGATCTTCGACGCGCTCGGTCGCGCCGAGGCCAAGGTGCACGGCATTTCGCTCGAGCGCGTGCACTTCCACGAGGTCGGTGCCGTCGACGCGATCGTCGACGTCGCGGGCGCCGCGATCGGCCTCGCGCAGCTCGGGATCGAGCGCGTCACGGCGTCGCCGGTGGCGCTGGGCGAAGGAAGCGTCGACACCGAGCACGGTCGCCTGCCGCTTCCATCGCCCGCGACCTTCGAGCTGCTGCGCGGCATTCCGACCGTGCCCGCGCACGTGCGCTGGGAGACCGTGACGCCGACTGGCGCCGCGATCCTGCGCACGGTCGCAGACGAGTTCGGCGCGATGCCCGCGATGACCGTCGAGTCGATCGGCCACGGCGCCGGCGACGACCGCAAGGGCGCGCTGCCGAACGTGCTGCGCGCGGCGATCGGGCGCAGCGGCGGCGCATCCGCGGACCGCGTCGTGTGTCTCGAGACCAACCTCGACGACTTCATCCCCGAGCACTTCGACCACCTGATGGAGCGGCTGCTCGAGGCGGGCGCGCTCGACGTGTCCGTGCTGCACCAGCAGATGAAGAAGAACCGCCCGGGCTTCCTGCTGCGCGTGCTCGCGCGACCCTCCGACCGCATTCCGCTCGCGCACATCCTGTTCGAGGATTCGACCGCGATCGGCGTGCGCGCGACGGACTGCGAGCGCATCGTGCTCGACCGCGAGGCGCGCCGGGTCGCGACGCGCTATGGGCGAATTCGCGTCAAGCGCACGCGCGACGGCGCGGGCCGCGCCGCGGTCTCCGCCGAATACGACGACTGCAAGCGCGCGGCGCGCCGCGCGGGTGTGCCGCTGCGCGAGGTGGTTCGCGCCGCCGAGGAGGCCGGCCGTGCAGCCTTCGACTGAGCTCGCCGACCCGAGCGCGCGCGCCGACGCGGCGCGCTTCGACCTCGCGGGCAGGGGGCGTGCTGCCGCGCTGTGTCTGCACGGGCTCACGGGCACGCCCTACGAGGTGCGGCCGCTCGGCGAGGCGATCGCCGCGGCGGGCATTCGCGCGGTCGGCCCCGTGCTGCCCGGCCACAACGAGACCCCGCAGCGGCTTGCGGCCACGTCGCATTCGGATTGGCTCGCGGCTGCGCGCAGCGAATTCCGGCAGCTTCGCGAGGAAGCGGCGCTCGTGTTCATCGTGGGCATGTCGATGGGCGGCCTGCTCGCGCTCGCGCTCGCCGAGGAGGAGCCGGTGGACGCGCTCGCAGTCATCGGGACGCCGCTCGAGCTGCGCCAGCCGTTCGCGTGGCTGATCCCGTTCGCGAAGTACGTCTGGCCGATGACCGCCAAGCGCCGCGGCTCGGATATCCGCGACCCCGCGGCGCGCGCGCGCCACGCGGGCTACCGCGTGATGCCGCTGCACAGCGTGCACGAGCTGCAGCGGCTGCAGCGCGCGGTTCGGCCGCGCCTCGCGCGGATCACCGCGCCGATCCTCGTCGCGCACGGCGCTCACGACCGGACCGCGAGCCCGCGCGACGCGATCGAGATCCGCGACGCGGTCTCATCCGAGGTCCGCGAGCACCTGCTGCTCGCCTCCTCGGGCCACGTCGTGTCGGTCGACTACGACGGCAACGCGCTCGCGCAGGCCGTCGCGGAGTTTCTCGCGCGCCAGGCGTGAGCGGTCGCTGAGTTCGAAGTTGGGTGTTTATCGCCCCTAAATGGAGCCTTCACAGCGCTTTTTCCGCCAAAAACGTCTCTGCGCGCTGGCTGAAAAACGCGCGGGACTCGTTATGCTCCTCGCGATCGTCCCTGAACGCTGGAGGAGGGATCATGGGGGCACTTCCGAACGCTGTAGTGAAGAGGCTGCTCAGCGAG
Source organism: Myxococcota bacterium (assembly GCA_035620755.1). GTDB lineage: Bacteria > Myxococcota_A > UBA9160 > UBA9160 > SMWR01 > JACZVU01. The sequence goes on along the minus strand of DASPGF010000183.1, from coordinate 153 downwards.
CACGGCGGTGGATTGCGCGTATCGGGCTCGGCGCTCGAGCGCGCGGTGGCCGCCGCTGAGGACTACATCTCGCGGCTCGCGGCCGAGGCGAGCTCGTCTGCGACCGCTGCGAAGCGCAAGACCGTGATGGATAGCGATATCGACGCGGCGCGC
>DASPGF010000182.1:0-2532 GCA_035620755.1 Myxococcota bacterium | reverse complement strand
TCGATTCGACCTTCCCGCGCGAAGATCGTCTGCCCCACGTCGGGCAGCCAGAGCAGCACGCCCTCGAGCCGGTCGCCGCGCGCGTTGACGTCGCGCGCCTCGAGCCGCCATTCACCGATGCGCGTCACCACGCCGCGCTGGATCTGCGACCACGGCTTCTCGAGCGAGATGCGCACGAACAGCTGCTCGAGCGTGCGACCGCTCCACGGCGCGACCGAGAGCGACAGCGCCGCGGAGAGCAGCGTCATCGCGCTCGCGAACGCGACGAACGGCCACACCAGGCGCGCGGCCGTCACCCCCGACGCCTCGAGCGCGAGGATCTCGCGGTCGGCGCCCATGCGGCCGAGCGCGACGAGGCATCCGAGCAGCACCGCGAACGGAAGCATCAGCGCGGCGGTGGGAACGGCCTGCAGGAACGCGATGAACGCGACGGTCGCGCCGCTCAGGCCGCGATTGAAGAACAGCTCGGAGAGCGCGAGCAGGTTCTGCGTGAGCACGACCGTCGTGAGGCCAAGCAGCGCGATCAGCGTGGGAGTGAGCGCCTCACGCGCAACGTGCCGGTAGACGGTGCGACCGGGGCGCCGGTGATCGATGGCCGAAGCGCCTCGGCGCGCTGCGCGTGAATCTGCCCGCGGGGAGCCGCCGGCTTTTGCGCCCGACGGACCTGGACTACAGTTCGCGCTCTCCCCCATATGGCCGAAATCCTAGGTCTCCGAGGCGGCCGGAGGCAACGACAGCCCCGCGAGGGGCGCTGCAGTTTGGAGGCTCATGAGAGCGATCGTACTCAGTGCGGGACAGGGCAAGCGCTTGCTGCCGCTGACGGCGTCGCGGCCCAAGTGCCTGCTCGACATCGGAGACGGCCAGTCGGCGCTCGATCTCCAGCTCGGCGCGCTCGCGCGCTGCGGCATCGAGCACGTGACGGTCGTGGTCGGCTTCGGCGCGGAGCACGTGGAGAACGCGCTTGCGAAGCGCCGCTACGGCTCGATGCCCGTGTCGACCCTCTACAACCCGTTCTACGCGGTGACCGACAACCTCGCGACCTGCTGGATTGCGCGCAGTGCGATGAGCGACGACTTCATCCTGCTCAACGGCGACACGGTTTTCGAAGATCTGCTGCTGCGCCGCGTGATCGACGCGCCACCCGCGCCGATCGCCGTGACGATCGATCGCAAGAACGAATACGACGCCGACGACATGAAGGTGTCACTCGACACCGATGGGCGTCTTCGCGCGATCGGCAAGAAGCTGCCGCTGCATACCGTGGACGGGGAGTCGATCGGCCTGCTGCGCTTCCAGGGCGCGGGCGTGCGCGCCTACCTCGACGCGCTCGATCTCGCGATGCACGAGCCGGAATCGCTGCGCCGCTGGTATCTCTCGGTGATCAACGAGCTCTCGCAAAAGATCGCGATTCAGACGATCTCGATCGAGGGCCTCTGGTGGTCCGAGATCGATTCGCCCGAGGATCTCGACGCCGTGCGCGCACACTTCGCACAGCTCGGCGGGGGCTCGACGCGCGCGAAATCCGCGCGCTGAGCGCGCACCGCTGACGGGCCAGCGCCCGCCTCCTCCGCGCGCGAGTCGGCTAGAGAGGCCTGCGTGAGACTGATCCGCTACTTCGCGAGCCGATACGGCGCCGAGAGCATGGTCGTCGTGTTCTGCATGCTGCTCGCGGGGACGCTCGAGGGAATCGGGCTCTCGGCGATGCTGCCCGTGGTGGGCATCGCGCTGCGCGACGCACCGCAGGGCTCGGCGTCCGGCGCGAGCCCGGAATCGACGCTCGGCGCGGCGGTCGACCGCGCGCTCGCCGCGATCGGCCTCGAGCCGACGCTGGCCACGCTGCTGCCCGCGATCGCGATCTTCTTCTGGCTCAAGGCCGGCGTCGAGCTGCTCGCGAACCGGCAGGTCGGCTACACGGTCGCGAAGATCACGACCGACCTGCGGCTCGAGCTGCTGCAGGCGATGATGGCCGCGCGCTGGCGACACTACACGCGGTTGCGTTCCGGGAGCGCGGCCAACGCGCTCGCGACCGAGGCCCAGCGCGCCTCGACCGCGTACGAGCACATGGCCCAGGTCTGCGGCCACCTGCTCGAATGCGTGCTCTACTTCGGCCTCGCGTTCGCGATCTCGATACCCGTCACGCTCGGCTCGATCGGCGCGGGGCTCGTCGCGCTCGCGCTGCTCAACGCGCTGGTGCGCCTCTCGCAGCGCGCCGGCGCCAAGCAGACCCGGTTCCTCAAGTCGCTGCTCACCCAGGTGACCGACAGCCTGCCCGCGGTGAAGCTGCTCAAGGCGACGGGGCGCGAGGCGCTCGTCGAGCCGCTGCTCGAGCGCGACACCGAGAAGCTCAACGTTGCGCTGCGCCGACGCGTGTTCACGCGCGAGGCGCTACGCGCCGTGCAGGAGCCCGTGCTGATCAGCTTCCTGTTCCTGATGCTATACGTGCTGAAGGTCGTCGGCACGCCCGCATCCGAGATCCTGCTGCTCGCGGCGCTGTTCATCAAGGCGAACTCGAGCGCCAACAAGCTGCAGCGA
>DASPGF010000181.1:0-4009 GCA_035620755.1 Myxococcota bacterium | reverse complement strand
CGGCGAGCGCGAGCGCGCCGACGAGCGCGAGCGCGGCGCGCCACGGCGGCTGCACGCTGCTCCCATGGCGAGGCCGCACGCCGCCCGGCCCTTCAGCCGCGAGGCGTCGGATCCGTGATCCGCTCCCAGCTCCGTCCATTGCGGCGCAGCTCCATCGTGGGCCAGTACTCGAGATCGAGCTTGAGCGTGATCACGTCGTGGCGCCCCTCGAGGCTCAGCGTGCGCAGCCGCACCGAGCTTCGATCGGGTCGATCACCGACGGCCTCGAGAAAATCGTCGAGATCGGTGACGGCCTGGTCGTCGACCGCGACGATCAGCTGGCTCGCGCTGAGCCCGTAGCGATTGGCGGGAGATCCGTACCAGAACCACGCCACGTACACGCCCAGCGGCTCGAGCCCACCCTGCTGGGCGATCGCGGCGTGCGGCGCCTGCAGCACCGCACCCGCCCAGAACAGCGCGCGGTCGGTTCCGCTGCCATCGAGCGCTGTGGTCGGAACCGAGAGCGTCCGCTCGTCGCCATCGCGCAGCAACGTGAGAGAGACCCGCTCCTGTTGGCCGGCGCGCTCGACCTCCTCGAACGACGCGACCGGCTGGCCGCCCACCGCGAGCAGCAGATCGCCGGGCTGGAGCAGCTCGGCCGATGGCATGCCCGCCGTGAGGCGCGCGATTGCGAGCACGCGCCGTCGGCTGTCGTGCGATTCGAGCCTGCGCGCCCACGCTTCGGACAGGCCGCGCGAGCGCGCCCTCGCGAGCGTGATCGGGTAGAACTCCGCTCCGAGGGTGCGCCACGCGATCGATCGCCCCTCTCGCAGCGGTGTCGCGATCTCCTCGATCTGCTCGATCCCGATCGCCGCGAAGTACGACTGCGGCGGCACACCCGCGGAGAACGACGCCCAGTAGGCGTGCACGCGCCCCTTGCCGTCCGCCAGCACGCCGCCGACGGTCGTCGGAAAGTCCGTGAGCAGCGTGACCTCGAGATTGGTCTCGCGATAGCGCGGCGGAGAAGTCAGCGGCAGCGAGAACGCTTCGACGGTTGCGACGCGGCTCTCGCGCGAGACGAGCTCGTTCTCGGGGCTCATGCCGACGACCCACACCTCGTCGTTCGGCTCGAGCGCCTTCGGCTGCAGGCGCGCGCTGCGCACCGGCGTGTCGCCAAGCAGGCGCGGGTCGTAGCCGACGACGGCGAGGTTGTGCACCGGGTGGATGAACACGACCTCGCCCGGAACCTCGAGCGACGACGCGAACACGATCCGCACGTCGCCGAGCGGCGCGGGAATCGTCTCGCGATCGACGACGACCAGGCCGCGCTCGGCGTCGATTACCAAGCCCGTGCCGACGAAGCGGTCGGCATGGATGCCGTCGATCCGGAACGGCACGTCGAACTCGACCAGCACGAGCGACGGCGCGAGATCGCGCATCGGCCGCGGCAGCTTGCTGTCGAAGCTCGTGGACGACGGCGGCAGCTGCTGCGCGGCGGGCGGCGCGGGAGAATCCGAGCAGGGCCAGCGGCCCGTCCGGTCGTCGCGCACGCACAGCCGCATCGGAAACCAGCGCCGATCGACGGTCACCACGGCGATCGTTTCGAGCCGCGGATCGGCGAGCTCGAAGTAGCGCAGCGAGGCCTTGGCGCCGTCGGGCAGAGCCGCCCAACGCGCCTCGAAATCCGCGAGCCCCTCGATCGGCCTGCCGTTGAGCTCGGTGAGCACACAGCCGCGCTGCAGGCCCGCATTCGTGAAAGCATAGCCGGTGAACGCGAGGTAGAGCCCCTCGACCGCGACGGCGTGATTGCGCGCCTGCTGGAGCGAGAGCGGGTGGAGGATCGCTCCGCTCGTCTCGAGGTAGCGGTCGGGCGTGAGCGCGTGGAGATCGCGCACCGGGATCTCTACGCTCATCGGTGTCCCAGCGCGCTCGATCTGCGTCACGACGGGCTCGCCGACGCGGTCGTCGAGGATCGCCTCCAGCGGCGAGAAGGAGGTGAGCGCAACGCCGTTCACGCCGACGACGATGTCGCCGATTTCGAGCTTGCCGTCCGCGGTGTCGCCCGGGATCACCTCGGAGACCACGAGCATGCCCGTCGCGTCGGGGAAGCGCTTGCGGGTAGCGGCCTCGGCGGCACCGCGCAGACCGAGCCGCCGGAGCTCGTCGTAGGGGCGCCGCAGCAACACCACGCCGATGCTGCCGCGCGGCACCGCCTCGCCGCGCTGCACGAACTCGAGCGCTCGAACCACGCGGTCGAGCGGCAGGTAGTAGCTCGACGACGCGATGCGGCTTCCGCCCGCGTTGAGCGCGACCGCATGGCCGTGGACGTCCACCACGGGCGAGCCCGACGATCCCCCCGACGTGCCGGATGCCGCCTGGTAGTAGAAGGTGTTGAAGTCGTTGTAGCTGTCGCCGCCGTAGAACGGCGCGTCGCGATCGAGTCGCGCGAGCGTTCCCGAGAGGATCGAGAGCTTCTCGCCGGCGTCGTTGCCGACCACGCGGATCTCGGCTCCCACGCGCGCGTGCTCGGGGGCGAGCAGCAGCTCGGCGACCTTCATGTACTCGACGTCGCTGGGGTCGTAGCGGTAGAAGCCGAAGTCGTGGACGGGGTCGCGGTAGGCGGCGCGCACCTCCACCTCCTCGTGATTGAGGAAGACGGCCTCGGCCACCACCGGGCCGGGGTTCACGACGTGCCGATTGGTGAGGATGATGCCTTGCTCGGCGTCGACCACGAAGCCCGTCGCCGTCTCGTACGCAGCGGATTGCGTGTCGAACGCGCGCGGAACCTGCACCCGGAGCACGACGACCGCTGGGGCGACCGCGGCGAGCGTCTCTTGCCAGTTGCGGGAAGGCGCCGGCTCCTGCGCGACCGCCGCGCCTGCCACGAGCAGCGCGAGCGGGCTAGCGAGACACGGCTTCATTCGATCGCAGCGGGCGCTCGAGCAGGCGCTTCACGTACTTCCCGAGCACGTCCGCTTCCAGGTTGACGCGGTCGTGGGGCTGGCGCTCGCCGAGGGTCGTGGCGGCGAGCGTATGGGGAATCAGCGCGACCTCGAACCCGGTCGGCGTGAGCGCGGAGACCGTCAACGACACGCCGTCCACCGCGATCGAGCCCTTCTCGACCACCCCCTCGGCGATGTCGGCGCCACAATCGATGCGGAGACGTACGTCGTGGCCGGCGACGATGCGCTCGCGCACCGTGCCGACGCCGTCGACATGGCCCTGGACGATGTGCCCGTCGAGCCGGTCGCCCGCGCGCAGGGCCCGCTCGAGGTTCACGCGCGAGCCGACCTTCAGCTCGCCGAGCGAGGTGCGCTCGAGCGTCTCGCGAACCGCCTCGAAGCCGACGCGCCCCGCGTCGATCGACGTCACCGTGAGGCAGCCGCCATTGACCGCGATGCTGTCTCCGAGCGCGACGCCGTCGGCGATCGGAGCCGCCGTGACGACCAGCCGCACGAGGTCGCCGTGCGAGTCGATCGCGGCGACGGTTCCGACGCTCTCGATGATTCCGGTGAACATCGGCGCGCTCAGCTCGCCGCCCGCTGCTCGACCTGCCGCAGCATCTCGTCGCGCACGATCGCGTAGTCGGCCGGCAGCTCGATCGGCGGGTTCGCGTTCAGCGAATCGATGCCCGCGAGCTCCTTGCGATGGTACTTGACCTTCTGCTCGACGAACTTGAGCCCGTGCGCGGTGGAGATCACGACGACGTACTGGTCGCGGTCGATCACGCCGCCCTTCACGAGCTTCTCGAGCGCTGCGAGCGCGACTCCCGTGTGCGGGCAGTTGAACAGGCCCGTGCGGTCCGCGCGCGCGCACGCCTCGGCGATCTCGGGCTCGCTCGCCTGCTCGACGATCCCGTCGTAGCGCCGCAACGCGTCGACGGCCTTCTCGATCGACACGGGATTCCCGATCTGGATCGCGGACGCGAGCGTCGGCTGCGCCGTCACGGGCTCGAACACCTCGAAGTTTCGCCGGTAGGAGAGGTAGAGCGGATTGGCGGCTGCGGCCTGCGCGCAGACGATGCGCGGCT
>DASPGF010000180.1:0-3893 GCA_035620755.1 Myxococcota bacterium | reverse complement strand
GTGGAGCGGGAAACGGGATTCGAACCCGCGACCCCGAGCTTGGAAGGCTCGTGCTCTAGCCAGCTGAGCTATTCCCGCCCGCGCGCTTCCACCCGAAACCCTCTTCGATCTCGTCGCGCTCATCGATCCCGGCCACCCGGCCGAGCCCGGAGCCGGCCATGCTCGACCCCAACACGGATGCGACGCCAATCCCACGCGACACCAGTCTGATGCGACCCCAACACTCAAGCGATCCCGACCGCGTGCAGAGCCAACCGAACGCGAGCCGCGCTGCTCTCCGTTGGTGGAGAGGGGAGGATTCGAACCTCCGAAGGCTGAGCCAGCAGATTTACAGTCTGCCCCGTTTGACCGCTTCGGTACCTCTCCAGCTCGTCGAGCGCGTCTCGCGCGTCCAATGCGCGCGCGCGACGCGCATCCCGGGCACGCGCGCCTCGCGCGTCCAGCGCGCGCACGACGCGCACGGGGGTTCCCCGTTCGCGGAGCGCGCCGATGTTCGGCCCGCTCCGGCCCGCTATCGGACCTTCTTGCACAGTGGATGTGAATCGCCGCTGCCCGCTTCGCTCTTCGCTTCGTTCCGCCAGTCCGACCGATCTCTCCGGATCACTCAACCGTGTCGCGCATCGTGCGTTGAATCAATCACTTCCACCCTTTCGATCTCTTGGATCTGTTGGATTCCGTGGATCCCTTTGCGTTTCGGATCGACCGCGCGCCTCAGCTGGAGCTGGCGATGGGACTCGAACCCGCAACCTGCTGATTACAAATCAGCTGCTCTGCCAATTGAGCTACGCCAGCCAAATGGGCGATCTGGACGATCGAACGGTGATTGACGCGCGCTCCCGCGACCCCTCATCAACGGGAGACAGAGGAAACCCGCCTATTTATATGGCAATCGGGCCGAACTTGCCAATTTCGTTCGCCTCTTGAGCTCGAATAATACGATGGCCGCGGCCGCGGCGACGTTGAGCGAGGCGACCCGGCCCTCGAGCGGGATCCGCAGCCGGAAATCGACCACCCGGTCGACCCCGCGGCGAATGCCGCGTCCCTCCGCTCCGAACACCGCCACGCGCCGTCCCGCGAGCGCGCGCTCCGGCAGCTCGAACAGCCCGCAGGAGCCGTCGGGCGCGCTGCCAAAGATCCAAAAACCTTTTGATTTCAGCTCGTTGAGCGCTCGAGGCAGGTTCGCGACGCGCGCGCAGGGAAGCCATTCGAGCGCACCCGCGCTCGCGCGGATCGCGGCCGGGCTCAGCGGCGCGCTGCGCCGGCGCGGCACGATCAGCCCCGCGACCCCCGCGCCCTCTGCGACTCGCGCGATCGCGCCGAGGTTCTGGGGGTCCTCGACTCCATCCAGCGCGACCAGCGTGACCTCCTCGCGATCGAGCGTCCCGAGCAGGGATTCGAGCGAGAGCTCGGGCAGCGGCTCGGCTTCGAGCGCGACGCCCTGGTGGTTGGAGCCCTTCGGGGCGAGGAGCGCGAGCTCGCGCTCCTCGACGCTCTCGACCGGGACGCCCGCCTCGCGCGCGGCCGCGAGCAGCTCGGCGAGCTCGGGGCGCGGCCGGCCGCGCCGCACGCGCAGCACGCGCAGCTTGCGGCGCCCCGCGCGGATCGCCTCGAGCGCCGCATGGACACCCGTCAGCTGCTCGCTCCCAGCGGACTTCGGAACGTCGCGCTCGGGTCGGCCCATGCCCGGATTCTAACCCGAGCCGCGCCGCTTTCTGTTGAGGGATCCGCCACTGGCCGGGGCGCGGGCCCAGTTGGAAGGGCCGATGCTGGTCTCGCGCGCGCTGGGCTCAGAGCTGCGCGCGCAGCTCCTCGAGACCCTCGAGGAACTGCTCGGGCTTGGCGATGCTCGGGTGGTTCATCAGCTCGAACTCGAGATAGGAGACGAGCTCGCCGAGCGCGAGCCGGACCTCGCGCTCGCGCTCGCCCGGATAGGCGAGCGCGCGCCGGGTCAGCAGCTCGGGGTCGAGCACGCCGCCCTTGCCCAAGCTCAGATCGGAGAGCAGCTCGGGGTAGCGCTGCGCGGTGTCGTCGGTGATGCGCTGCAGCCGCTCGCGAATGCCCGCCTCGCCCTCCACCGCGACGATCGGAGCCGCGAACTCCGCGAGCAGCTTGAGGTGCAGCAGCACGCATTCCCGGATCGCGTCCTCGTCGCTGGTCGCGCTCTCACCCGCCGCGGACGCGCCGCTCTTCGCGCGCACGACCGCCACGACCCCGGCCGCGCGCAGCTGCTGGATGGTGCGCGCGCCGCAGACGGGCTCGACGCCCGCGCGGCGGCACAGCTCCTCGAAGCTCCCGCCGGCTCGAATCGCGCCGAGCATCGCGCGCTCGGTCTCGCCCGCCTGCTGCAGCGGCTTGTCGGCGAGCTGCACTCGCACGTCGGGCGATTCGAGCCAGGCCATGAAGCGCAGCAGGTCGTCCCGCCGCTTCAAGCCCTGCGCGATCAGCCGCCTGGTCGGCAGCGACAGACGCACCACGTTGTCGGGCCGAACCTCGCCCTCCCAGAACAGCACCGAGCCCGAGCCATAGGAGAACAGCGACCGCACGATCTCCTCGACCTGCAGCTTGACGCCGGCCCAGAGCTCGCGCGGCGTGAGGAAGCCGCGCTCGACGAGAATCCTCCCGAATTGACTCGACGGCGTGTAGGCCTTGAGCGCCTCTTCGAACTGGATCGGCGTGATCGCCCCCGATCGCACCAAGCAGTCGCCGAGGCGGTCGAACTTCTGGTTCGAGGTCGCGAAGATCACCTCGCCGCGGTGCAGATAGACGGACTTGACGTGATCGCCGTTCTCGAAGAACAGGAAGCCCGACTTCGACGACGCGTGCACCAGGTGGAGCACGTCCGCGAGCGAGAACGACTTGACGTCCGCGCTGAGCACGAGATCGCGATCCCACGGCAGCGCTTCGGATGAGCGCGCGTCCACGCGCTCGAGCAGGATCGTCTTGGACCCCGACGCGAGGAGGCGCACGGATTCCCCTTCCTTCAGGCCCAGGCGCGCCGCCTGATTGGAAGGAAAGACGAGCTTGTCCATACTTCTCCCCAGCCCAGAAGCCGAGAGCGGCGACGCGTGTCGCGCCGGGCCGGCCGCGCGCCCCCGGCAGCCTCTTCGACCCGCAGGGAGAGCCGCTTGAGGGCCCCGCCGCGGCGCTGCGCGCGCCAATTCGCGGCTCAAGGCCGCGCGGACGACCTGCCGATAAGTTGCCGGTTTTCGGAAACGGGGGGCCGACGCATGTCCGAGACGGTTTCGAGCCAGACCAAGCGCCGCCACGAGCGAATCACCACCGGCATCTCGGTGCGCCTCTCCAGCATCGAGCCGGAGCGCGACCCGTGGACGGGCCGCCCATTCTTTCGCTCGATGCAGGAGATCTGCGAGAACGTCTCGAAGGGCGGCCTGTTCGTGAAGACCGCGGAGCCGTTCGACCCGGGTCGGCGCGTGCTCGTCGAGATCAAGCTGCCGAGCGGCAAGCCGCTCGAGGCGATCGGCCGCGTCGCGTGGGTGAAGCGCACCGTGAGCGCGAATCCGCGCCAGAGCCAGGCGGGGGTCGGCATCGAGTTCCTCGGCGGCTCGTCCGAGCACTTCGAGGCGCTCGAGGCGTTCATCAGCAACTGGGCCCAGCGCGAAGACGACCCGACTCGCTGAGCGCCGCTGCGCGCCGCCGCGCGCCGAGCGCCGCCGAGCGCGCTGCGACGCGCGCTCGGTTGATGGTCGCGGCTGCGAGCCGGTATGCTCCCCTCCCATGCGTCCGCCTGGATCGTTCAAGGTCGCGTATCGCCACCGCGGCGCCCGCAGCGCGGCGCGCGCGGGCGCGCCGTTGGACGCGCATCGCGAGCTCGCCTTCCCGTTCGGCGACCGCTCCCAGCGCCTGCTCGCGTCGCTGCGGGACGAGATCCTGCG
>DASPGF010000179.1:0-2805 GCA_035620755.1 Myxococcota bacterium | reverse complement strand
TCGCGCAGCGGATTCGCTTCGAGCGGCGCATCGACCGCTCGCCGCGCCTGTTCTTCGCGGGCGACTACCTCGTGGGCGCGGGCATCGAGGCCGCGCTCGCGAGCGGCCTGCGCGCCGCGGACGAGATCGCGGCGATGCGCGCGCCTCGCGGCGCGCGCGCTCCGAGGCTGCGTGGAGGCGGCGATGTCGCACTCTGAGGTGGCCTTCGCAGACGAGAAGCTGCTGATCGACGCGCTGCGGAACGGCGACGAGACGGCGTTCGACGAGCTGGTGCGCGGCAACGTGCGCCGCCTGCTCGCGGTCGCGCGCCGCATCCTGCGCGACGAGGAGGACGCGCGCGACGCGGTGCAGGAGGCTTTCCTCCAGGCCTTCCGCAGCCTCGACGAATTCGAAGGCGGCTCGCGCATCGCGACCTGGCTGCATCGCATCGCGGTCAACGCCGCGCTGATGAAGCTGCGCGCGCGACGCAGCAGCCGCGAGGATTCGATCGACTCGCTGCTGCCGAGCTTCTTGCCGGACGGGCACCGCGCGGATCCGGAGCCCGCCTGGGATCTCGACGCGGCCGACGAGCTCGACCGGCGCCGCCGGCTGACCTTCGTGCGCGAGCAGATCGAGCGCCTGCCCGAGAGCTACCGCACCGTGCTGCTGCTGCGCGACGTCGAGGGGCTCTCGACGCAGGAGGCGGCCGGCGCGCTCGGCGTCGGCGCGGACGCGGTCAAGATGAGGCTGCACCGCGCGCGCCAGGCGCTGCGGTCGCTCCTCAACCCGTGCATGCTGTCGGAGGTGCCGCGATGACCGCCGAGCTCACCTGTCGCGAGTTCATCGAGTTCCTGATGGACTACCTCGAGGGCTCACTGCCCGCGGAGCAGTGGTCGCGCTTCGAGGCGCACATCGAGGACTGCCCGAGCTGCGTCGACTACCTCGAGAGCTATCGCGCGACGTCGCTCCTCAGCGCGGAGGCGCTGCTCCAACCGTCCGCCGAGCTCTCCGACGAGGTTCCCGAGGAGCTCGTGCGCGCGGTGCTCGCCGCGCGCTCGCGCGACTCCGAGTAGCGCGCGGCGAGCGGGATCGGCTCGCCGCCCGCGCCGCGCCGCCGCGCGCCGTCGCGATCGACCTCGATCCGCGCGTTGCGCGGCGGATCGGGGATCTGCGCGCGCAGCCCGTCGGGCCACTCCACCTCGATGCGGGCCGCTCGATCGTCGGGGCCGACCGCGAACGCCCAGACGGGCGACTGATCGGTGCCGAGCCCGACGCTCGTCGAGAACTCGCGCGTGTAGGCGCTGCGCGCTCCGACGAGCCGCACGCGAGCACCGAGCGAGCGCGCTGCGTCCGGCAGCGCGACGAGCACCGCGTCGCCCTGGCTTCGGTTGAGGTAGGCGCGGCTCGGATCGTCGTTGTTGAGCCAGAACAGATCCTGGCGGCCGTCCGCGTCGAGATCGACGATCACGGGCGAGTTGCCGAAGCTCGGGTCGATCTCGCCGGGCAGCGCGCTGAAGCGCGGCGCCGAGGCGGGCCCCGCGAGCAGCACCTTGCCCGGAAACTTGAACCAGCGATGCGGCGGCCACTTCACGTAGTTCTGCGCGACGAGCAGGTCGAGCCGCCCGTCGAGGTTGATGTCCTCGAACACCGATCCCCAGCCGAAGCCCATTCCCGAGAGTCCCATCTCGCGCGTCGCGTCGGAGAAGCGGAAGCCGCCCTCGTTTCGCAGCAGCAGCCAATCGGGCTCGTAGCGCTGGTCGTCGCGGAGATCGCCGTGCGCGAGCGAGGCGGGAAACGAGACCCCTACGTTCGAGAAGAAGAGATCCTGGTCGCCGTCGGAATCGAAGTCGCCCGAGCTCACCCCCATCCAGAAGCCGTAGCCCGTCTCGAGCGGCACGCGCTCGAAACGCCCGCCCGCGTTGCGGAACAGCTCGACCTGGCCCGTATTCTGCGCAACCACGAGATCCTGCCGTCGATCGCCGTCGAGATCGACGAACAGCGACGTGAAGGTGTTCTGGAGCGACTCGACCTCGGGCGTCGTGATGTCCGTGAACTCGAGGCTGCCGTCGTTGCGCAGCAGCCGATTCGGCTTCGCGTGCGAAGGCACGTTGAAGGTCGCGGACACGAAGTGGGGGTAGTCGACGAAGTCGCTCAGATAGAGGTCCGCGTCGCCGTCGGCGTCGATGTCCGACAGCGAGACCGCGAGCGGCACCGAGTCGGCGGGCAGCTCGACCGCCAGGTGGCGCGCCTCGAAGCGACCGCCGCGATTGTGGTAGAGGGTGACGCCGTCGTTTCGCGCCACGACCAGATCCACCCAGCCGTCGTCGTCGAGATCGAGCGACGCGGAGCCGTAGGTTGCCTGCAGCGAAGACAGTCCCGTCCCCTCGATGCGATCGACGAGCCGGCCGCCCCGGTACGCGAGCAGCGCGTCGGGCTGCCCGTCCCCTCCGCCGACGAAGATCTCGAAGCGGCCGTCGGCATCCACGTCGATCACGGCGGCGCCGCTGAGGTGCAGCGCGCGCTCGCGGTCCCAGACGTGCGCGAACTCGACGGGAATCGCCTCGAGAACCGGCGCGGCGACGCCGCTCGGCAGCGGCTCGAGCGGCTCGCTCGGACGAATCCAGCTGCATCCCGCGATCGCGAGCAGCGGCGCGAGCGCGATTGCACTGCGGGCTGAGAGGCTTCGCGCGGACATCGGTTTCGCTCCTGTTGAAGTGGAGGGGAAGCGCAGAGGGGGACGAAGCGGGTGGGGCGGGCGAGACAGACGGGACGCTGCGGTCGCGGCTGCGCGGCCGGCGGGCCGTGGGCGCCCGCCGGCCGCGCGAG
>DASPGF010000178.1:0-5875 GCA_035620755.1 Myxococcota bacterium | reverse complement strand
GATCGGCTCGCCGATGCCGATGTTCTCGAGCACGCGCAGCGCGGTGTCGTGGATGCGCTCGATGTCGCGATCGCTCAGCGGCTTGTAGGCGCCGCCTTCGAGGCCGGGATAGACCGCCATTCCTGCGGCGCCCCGCTTGCGCTCGGCGTGTCGCGCGGCACGACCGCCCGTCTTGCGGCCGCTTCGATGCGGCTGTGCACCGGCCTTCGGGTCCAGACCTTCGTCGCTCATCGATTCAACTCCCGTGCGGTGCGCGCAGAATAGCGCGTCGGGGCGGTGCGCGGCAAATCAATGAACTCAGCAATGCGTTGAATCGCGCAATCCTCGCGCGAGCTACGCAACTCCCATGCCTCCGATCGATGCGCCGAACGCGGTCGCGCTCTCGAGCGCGCCGGATCCACGTCACTTGCGCACTGTCGTCGGCGGCAGCGGGGGCGGCGATTGAAAGAATTGTGAAAATGCGGGCAGCTGCTTCGCGATCGCCCAATCCTGCATGCCTGCGGTCCACACCAGCGATTCTGCGCCGACCCGGCCGGCTGCAATCGCAGCCGCGATCTGCTCGGGGGTGAACGGGCCCTGGGCCTGGCCATCGATCGCCACGTACCAGTGGGCCGCGCGCGGCGGCGGCGATTGCGGTGATGGCGCGGTCGCGAAATTCGCGATCGCGGGCGCAGGGGCCGGCGCTCCGGCGATGCTCTGCGCGATTCCGAGGCCCATTCCGATCCCCACGCCCGCGCCCGCGAGGCCGCCCGCGGGATTCGCGGCGGCGATCGGCATCGACTGCGCGAGCTGATAGGCCTGATAGGCGGCCACGTCTCCGATCGCGTTCATGCTCGTGCGCGCGTCGAGCGCCTGCTCGACTTCCGCCGGCACGGAAATGTTGACCACGTAGAGCTGCGGGATCTCGAGCCCGTATTCGTCGTCGATGCGCTCCATCGCAATCTTGCGGATCTCGTCGGCGAGCTCGCGATAGTGGGACGCGAGCTCGAGCACGGGAATCTCCGACTTCGCGACCACGTCGGCGAAGGATGCGTTCACGATCGAGCGCAGCAGCTCGCTGATCTCGTCGGCCTCGAACTGGCCGTCGGCACCCACGAGCTCGCGCAGCAGCGTCTTGGGATTTCGGGCCCTGAGCGTGTAGGTTCCGAACGCGCGCACGCGGATGTTCCCGAAATCCGGGTCGCGCATCATCACCGGATTGGGCGTGCCCCACTTCAGATCGGTGATCGAGCGCGTGCTGACGAAGTAGACCTCGGATTTGAACGGGCTGTCGAAGCCGTATTTCCAGCCCGCGAGCGTGCTGAGCAGCGGAAGGTTCTTCGTCTCGAGCCGGTACTGACCGGCATCGAAGACGTCTGCGATCTTTCCCTCGCGCACGAAGATCGCCTGCTGACCCGGCCGAACGATCAGCTGCGCGCCGTATTTGATCTGGTTGTGATAGCGCGGATAGCGCCAGACCAGCGTGTGACGGCTGTCGTCGATCCACTCGATGATGTCGATCAGCTCGCCGCGTAGCTTGTTCATCAGGGTCATGGCATTTCTCCTACTTCAAGATCTTGCACAGTAGATTGACGACGGACTCGACCGCGATTCCCGAGTGGCCGACGGCGCTCGCGGCTCGATCGAGCCGCTCGAGCTCGAGCGGAAGCGTGGCGCGCGCGATCGCCGCCGCCGAGGCGGCTCGCTGCCGCCGTCGAGCGGCCGAGTCCGCGGCGGGCCGCTCGCCGGCCGCGCCGCTGAGGATGAAGCCCGCGATCTGCTCGAGCTCGTCCGCGTCCAGCCAGATGCCGTGCTCCGCGCAGCTGTCGATGATCACGCCGGACGTCTTGCGGTAGTTGCTGCGGTGCATCTGCGCGTCGCATTCGGGGCACTTTCGATACTGAACGCTCTGCCGGCTCGGATTCGATCCCGTGACGCGCGGCCGGAGCTGCTGGAGCTCGGCTGCGCTCGCCTGCTGGCGCGCCTCGATCGCGCGGCCCACGAGCAAGTCGAAGCTGTCGTCCGGCGCCCACAATCCGTGGCATGCGAGACACTCGTTGAGGCCGACGCCGCTGACCTGCCGCGCGGGCATCAGCGTCGAACACGCGGGACAGACGAGCTCGTGCCCTTGGATGCGCACCCGCTCGGGACGAAACGCCACGCCGCACCCGGTGCAGAAGCGGGAGGCATCGGGCGAGCGCGCGAAGCACTCCGGGCAGATCAGGCTGTGGTCGCCGAGCTCGCGGATGATCTCGCATCCGCAGTACTGGCATGTCGACGCCTCGGAGAGGACGCCCGCGCCGCAGGATCCGCAGCGCGCGATGCGCGCCGCGATCGGCCGCAGCGGCACGTTCTCGATCTCGGATCCGCATCGACACGGAATGGATTTCGCGATCACGTCCGTGACGTCGTATTGGGTGTGGCAATTCGAGCAGGCGACCAGGCGCACGGTGGACTCCACCATCCCGGCGAGCCGTCGCGCGAAGGCCCGCAGCGCGTGGGAACATCGGGAAGACCTGGCGCCGACTTGACCGGCTTTCGCTCGCTGCCGAACGCGGGAACCGCTGTGCGGCTCGGCGCTTGGGGCGCCGTGCTGCGCGTTCGGGAAGCCTCGACCCGGCGCGTGCGGGCCGGGTATGCTTCGCGCCGCGAGCCGGAGGTCTGGATGCACAGCGGCAATCGCGCAGCGCCCGGCCTGACGGCGAAGATCGCGATCGGAATGGCCGCCGGCCTCGCAGTCGGCTGCGCGCTCAACGCGATCGGGGTCGGCGGCTGGCTCGAGCGCGCAGTCGTCGATGGCGTGTTCCGCGTCGGGGGCGCGATCTTCCTCGCGAGCCTGAAGCTGCTGGTCGTCCCGCTCGTGTTCGTGTCTCTGGTCTGCGGCACGGCAGCGCTCGACGACATCGCGAAGCTCGGCCGCGTCGGCGCAAAGACGCTCGGGCTCTACCTCGGGACCACCGTGGTGGCGATCGCGCTGGCGCTGCTCGCGGGGGCGCTCGTCGAGCCCGGCGCGGGCTTCGCGCTCGACACCGGCGCCTCCTATCAGGCGCAGCCCGCGCCGTCGCCCACGGAGGTGATCATCGGTCTGTTCCCTTCGAACCCGATCCGGGCGATGGCCGACGAGAACATGCTCCAGATCATCGTCTTCGCCGGCCTGTTCGGCCTCGCGCTCACGCTCGCGGGCGAGCCCGGCAAGCGGCTCGCGAAGCTCTTCGAGGACTTCAACGCGGTGATCCTGCGATTGGTCCTGCTGCTGATGCAGCTCGCTCCGTACGGAGTGTTCTGCCTGATCGCGAAGGTGTTCGCCGTGCAGGGCTTCGCGGCGATGCAGCCGTTGCTCAAGTATTTCCTGCTCGTGCTGTTCGTTCTGGCCGTGCACGCGACCGTCACCTATCCGCTGCTGCTGCGCCTCGGTGCGCGCCTCAATCCGCTCGCGTTCTACCGCAGCATGCGCGACCCGATCGCGCTGGCGTTCAGCACCGCGAGCAGCAACGCCACGCTGCCAGTCACGCTCGAGACCGTGGAGCACAAGCTCGGCGTCAGCCGATCGATCGCCTCGTTCACGATTCCGCTGGGCGCGACGATCAACATGGATGGAACCGCGATCATGCAGGGCGTCGCGACGGCGTTCATCGCGCAGGCCTACGGGATCGAGCTGTCGCTCGCGGATTACGCGACCGTGGTCGCGACCGCCACGCTCGCGTCGATCGGCACCGCGGGGGTGCCGGGCGTGGGTCTCGTGATGCTCGCGATGGTGCTGCGCCAGGTGAATCTTCCCGTCGAGGGAATCGGACTGGTGCTGGGCGTCGACCGCCTGCTCGACATGGCGAGGACCGCCGTCAACATCACCGGCGACGCCAGCGTGAGCTGCGTGGTGGCCGCGAGCGAGCGCCAGCTATCGCGCGAGATCTTCGAGCGTGACACGCGTAGGCGTTGAGCGCGCTCCGGTCACGGGCTGTCGAAGTGCGGACGCCCATCCGCCCACTTCTCCGGCTTCTTGGCGCCGTCGCGCAGGGTCAGCGAGAGCTTGCTGTCGTGCTCGATGCGATGCTCGGCGGCGGGTCCACCGCCGGGCTGCGTCCAGCGCGCGCTGATCTCGTCACTGAGCTCGACGCGCCGCACCCGGGATCTGCCGAGCTCGACCCAGGCCGTTCCGTGCAGCTTGGCCTGCACCCAGTCGAAGCGGTGTCCCGTGACGCCGGTGACGTCGCTCCCGCTGCGCTCGGCGTCGATCAGGATCATCGCGCAACGCACGCCCTCGAAGGTCTCGATGCCCGCCAGCGAGTAGCTGACGTCGAGCGCGAGGCCGAGCTCGCCGGACCGGCTCGTGGGAATGCGGATCCCCGTCCAGCGCGAGCCCGAGTGGATCGGCGTGGTGGGCAGCGCGACCATCGTGTAGGCGATCGCCCCGAGCAGCGGGATCTGCTGCATGAATTCGCGCGCGCCCGGCGTGCCGCGCGCGGACAGTCGCGTGGGGTTGCCGCTGGCATCGTGGTTGATGACGCCGAAGATCCGATCGAGCAGCTCGCGCGGCGCGTGAGGCCCCTTCGAGCGGTTGCCGCGGTTGTCGAGCGAGGTCTCGCCGTTCTCCTTGACGCGCAATCGATCGTCCGCGAGCTCGATCTCGCGCTGCGTCTTGGGATTGTCCTGGTTCACCGTGTAGCGCAGTGCGTCGAGGCCCACGAGGAAGGCATCGCGCCCGGAGTCGTTCGCCTCGACGGGCAGCTCGCGGAAATGCGCTTCGAGCTTGCGCTGCTCGCGCAGCAGCGGCAGCGGTGCGCCCGACGATCGGCGCGCCGCGCTCTCGCCCTCGATCTCGAGCACGAGCCGATACGCGATGCCGCTCGCGGGAGGGTCGCGATAGGGAAGCTCGATCGGCCCGTCGCCCGCGGGCGCGCCGCTGCGCGGATCCGCAGCGGGCGCCTGCGCGGCGCCGGCGTTCGAAGTCGCTCCGGCGAGAACCGTTCGATGGCCCGCGGGTTCGCCCGCGCACGCGAGCCAGCTGCTCGCGAGCACACCGATTACAAGTGAGATCCGATGCCGCGACGCGCGTTTCATCGATTGTTCGTTCCGTTCGACATCGCGCGGCGAGTGTAACGTGGCCCCCCGGGGCGTTCGAGCGCGAGTCGTACGCGCAACCGTATCTCGCAAACGAGCGCTCGCGAAGGCGCCGGTCTCGATCGGCTGGCTGCGGATCGTCGGGAGCGGTAATCTTCTCGTATCCAAACGGCCTGTGCATTGTCGAGACCCTGATCTCCTCGCATCCAAGCGGCCGGGCCATCGCGAGTGAACCTCGAAGTTGCGCGGGGATTTTCGAATGACAGTCGGACAGACAGCTGGCGAAGAGATTCCGAACAAGTGCGCGAAGTGCGGCGACGGCGCGCACGTCATCGTCGCAGTGAGCAACGGCCGCATCAGCAAGGTCGAGTGCAGGCAATGCGGCTCGCAGCACCGGCACCGCCTCACGGACGCCGAGAAGCAGCTACAGCCCGCCAAGCGCGCCTCGCGCAAGAGCGGGAGCGTCGAGCGCTCGGGGCCGCTGGTGGAGCCCGATCTGACGCGCCCGATCCGCCCCTACGAGACGAGTCAGATCTACGCCGTCGGGGACCGCATCGACCATCGCGCGTTCGGAACCGGCATCATCGAGCGCATCATGAGCCCGTCGAAGATCCAGGTGTACTTCTCCGACGGACAGAAGATGCTGCTGCAGGGCAGGATTCCCTGAGGCGCTCGGCGGTGCGCGCCGTCCGCAGCAGCGCCACGGCGACGGCCGGATTCCATACTGCTGCGAAGTTGCTCTGCCCCTGCAGCGGCTCGAGGTCGGCGACGCGCGCGTAGTCTCGGTCCGCGTGCGCCGGCAGCGTTCCGAAGACCCAATCCCAGAAGCGCGAAGTCA
>DASPGF010000177.1:0-4036 GCA_035620755.1 Myxococcota bacterium | reverse complement strand
CGATGCGAAGCGCCTCGGCCGCATCGTACAGCACGTGCGACAGTCGATCGTGGTGGGCCCCGTCGCGCGCGAGTACCCACGGCTCGGATTCGGCGATGAAGACGTTGGTGGCGTCCACGAGGCGGAACGCGGCCGCGGCCCCTTCGTGGATGGCGAAGTCGTCCATGGCGGCCGCATAGGCGTCCCGAGCTTCGGCGGCGACGGCCGCGAGCCGTCCCGGACCGAGCGAGGACGGCTCCAGCCGCAGCTGCCGGTACTTGCCCGCCATCGTGACGATGCGGCTCACGAGGTTGCCGAGATTGTTCGCGAGATCCGCGTTGATGCGGCGCGCGAGCGCGGCCTCGCTGAACGCCGCATCGACGCCGAACACCATCTCGCGCTGCAGGAAGTAGCGGAACGCGTCGAAGCCGTAGATGCGCTTCATCGCGAGCGGCGAGACCATGTTGCCGAGCGACTTCGAGATCTTGCGCCCGTCGACGTTCCACCAGCCGTGCACGTTCAGGTGCTGGAACACCGGAACGCCCATCGTCTTGAGCATGATCGGCCAGAAGATCGCGTGCGGCTTCAGGATGTCCTTGCCGATGAAGTGCTCCGCGACCGCCCAGTAGCGCTCGAAGTCGGGGCCGTCGGGATAGCCGATGCCCGTGAGGTAGTTGATGAGCGCGTCGAACCAGACGTAGCAGACGTAGCCCGAATCGAAGGGAAGCTCGATGCCCCACTGCAGGCGCTCCTTCGGGCGTGAGATGCACAGATCGCCGAGGCCGCTCTCCTCGCGCAGCATCGCGAGCGCCTCGTTCTTGTAGCGCTCGGGGCGGATCAGATCGGGGTGCTCCTCGATGTAGCGGCTCAGCCATTCGAAGTGCGCGCTGATGCGCAGGAAGTAGTTCGACTCGCGCCGCTTTTCGGGCGCGCGCTGGTGGTCGCGACACAGGCCGTTCTCGAGGTCGCGATCGGTGAGGAAGCGCTCGCAGCCGATGCAGTAGAGCCCCTCGTACTCCTGGAAGTAGATCTCGCCCGCCTCGTAGACGCGCTGCAGGACCTGCTGCACCACCCGCTGGTGGTCCGCGTCCGTGGTGCGGATGAAGCGGTCGAACGAGAAGCCGAGCTCCGTCCAGGTGGAGCGGAACGAGGCCGAGTACTCGTCGGCGATCAGCTTGGGAGAGACGCCGCGCTGCGCGGCGATCTCGGCGATCTTCTCGCCGTGCTCGTCGGTTCCCGTGAGCACGAAGGTGTCGTCGCCCGCGAGCCGGTGGTAACGCGCGAGCGTGTCGAGGATCACGGTCGTGTAGGTGTGGCCGATGTGCGGGTCGGCGTTGACGTAGTAGATCGGCGTGGTGGCGTAGAACGCGCGGCTCATGCTTGCAGCGCAGAGCGCAGCGCGAGCAGAGCGCGCTCCGCGACCATCTGGGGGTTCGCGTTGCGCTGCGAGAGCGTCTTGCGGCAATCGCAGAGCGTGCGGAACGCCTCGAGGTCGGGCTCGACGTCGACGCCTCCCGCGCGCACGGCCGCCGTCACGCGATCGCGCAGCCAGCCCGCTGCGGTGTCGAGCAGCGCGCGCACGCCCTCGGCGGCCTCGGCGCGCGCACCGCGGAACTCCGCCGCCCAATCGAGCAGCGCGGGGATCGCCGCGGGGTCGAATGCGTCGAGCCGTTCGCGGATCGCCGCGCGCTCGGGCCGCGCGGCATCGGCCTCCGCATCGCTCGCGTACGCGATGCGCTGGCAGCGCGAGCGCACGGTTGCGAGCAGGCCCGCTGAGGTCGCGGTCGCGAGCACGAGCGTGGTGCGCGGCGGCGGCTCCTCGAGGATCCGCAGCAGCGCGTTCTGCGCCTCCTGATTCATCCACTCCGCGTCGGCGATTACCGCCGCGCGGCGGCCGCCTTCGTTCGAGCGCAGCCTCAGCGCGTGCTGCAGCTCGCGGATCTGCGCGATGCGCACGCGCGTGTCGCCCGCGCCGCGCTCGACCCAGAACAGATCGGCGTGGTCTCCGACGTGGCGCAGCAGCGGGCCCGCGCGACCCGTGCCGTCGATCGCGATCTCGGCGCGCGCGCTCGAGCGCCGGCAATCACTGCACGCCTCGCACGGGCCGTCGCGCTGCTGGCAAACGAGCCCGCGCACGAACTCGAGCGCGGCATCGCGCGGCGCCGACCCCGGGCCCGACAGCAGATAGGCCGAATGGATGCGGCCGCTCGCGAGGCTGCGGCGCAGCAGGCCCGTCGAATCGCTCGAGGCGGCGCGCATGGGCCGCGCAGTCTAGCACCTCGCCCCGCTGCGAGGGTACGCTCGGCGCGGATGGATTCGCAGCCCGACTCCGATCCGCGGCCGCGCGCGCCGTTCGCGGTGCGCGCGCTGATCGCGAGCAACGCGCTCGTGTTCGGCTACGAGCTTGCGCTCTCGAACGGAGCGTCTGCAGACGCTTCCGCGCTCGGCGAATTCATCGCGAGCTGGGGTCTCGTGCCGCGCGAGTTCCTGCGCGAGCTCGCGGATCCGGGCGCCACGCGGCAGACCGTCTGGCTGACACCGATCAGCTCGATGTTCGTGCACGCGAGCGTGCTGCATCTCGCGAGCAATCTGCTCTACCTCTGGGTGTTCGGCGACGAGATCGAGCGCTGGCTCGGCGCGCGCCGCTTCCTGCTCCTCTACTTCGCGTGCGGGCTCGCCGCGTCCGCGCTGCAGATCGCGAGCGATCCGAGCTCGTACGTCGCGACGGTCGGCGCGAGCGGCGCGATCTCGGGGCTGCTCGGCGCCTACGTGGCGTCTTTTCCGCAGCGGCGGCTGCGGCTGCGCTGGCCGCGCGTCTCGATTCCCGCGCTCGCGTTCCTGCTGGCGTGGGTTGTGATCCAGGTCCTAAGCGGAATCGAGTATCGGACCGCAGAGGAGGGGGGACCCGCCTGGTGGGCGCACACCGGCGGCTTCGCGGCGGGCTTCGCGCTTGCGCGCTGGCTGCGCGCTCACGGCCGCGCAGCCGATCTCCGAACCCCAAGCAGCTCTTGAAAGAGCTTGTGCTCAAGTCGGCGCGCGCGCGCGCCGATGCAGCCCCCACTTGAGAGCACGCGCACGGGAGGGGGTTCGCAGATGGCAATCAAGGCATTCGGTGGAGGTCGCGATTCGGATTTCGAGGGCCCGCCCCGTTCGAGCGCGTCCTCGTCCACGGGTTCGGCCGGCTCGGGCGGCCTCACCGCGTTCATCGATCAGGGGTCGGAGTTCGAGGGCAAGCTCTCGTTCCGCGACACCGTGCGGATCGATGGGCGCTTCCACGGCGAGATCACGAGCGAGAATACGCTGATCGTCGGCGAGAGCGGCGAGATCGACGCCGAGATCCGCTCGAAGACCGTGATCGTGAGTGGCACCGTTCACGGCAACGTCGTCGCCGAGGCGAAGGTCGTGCTGCACAAGAGCGCGCGCGTCCAGGGAGACATCCAGACGCCATCGATCGTCGTCGAGGAGGGCGCGATGATCACGGGCAAGATCAGCATGGGCGCGCCGGGCGGGAAGGCTGCGGCTCCGCTCAAGGCCGTCGCGCCGAAGCCCGACGCCAAGGGCACCCCGACCGGCAATCCCGCGTAGGCGCGACGCGCCCGCGCGAGCAGCGATCTGCGCGTCGGCGCAGGGTCGCGCTACGCGATCAGCTTGACGATGTCGCCCTCGCGCACGCGCTGGGAGACGTGCACGCCGACCTGCTGGCCGGGCTTCGCGACCTCGATCGGCTTGTGGTCGTACTCGAGCCGGTCGAGCGTCTGATAGAAATCCGTCGTGTGACCGCGGAAGTGCACGGTGTCGCCCGCGCGCAGCTCGCCCGGGCCGACCGCGACCACCGCGGCTTCGACGTGCGGGTAGTAGTGGGTCACGATCCCGACCTCGCTCGAGCGGCCTGCCACTACACTCGGCAGCGTCTGTGTGGTGCGTGCGATCGGCAGCGCCGCGCTCGGAGCGCTCACCGCTGCGACGGCGCCCTTCTTCGGCGCGGCCTTGCGCGCCGACTTCGCGCGCGAGCCGGCCTTGCGCGCGCCCTTGGCGCGCGCGGCCTTGCGAGTGGCGG
>DASPGF010000176.1:0-5631 GCA_035620755.1 Myxococcota bacterium | reverse complement strand
CGCTCGGAGCCGCTCCGCTCGAGTCGCGGCCCCCCTGGCCTCTCGATCAGCGTCACGCGGCGCGCGCCGGACGCGAGCTCGCGCCGCAGCTCGAACGCGCGCCCGCGCTCCGGGAGCTCGTAGCGGAACTCGAGCTGCTGCTCGCCGGGCCGCAGCGGCCCCCAGAACAGCAGCGCGTCGCCGTCGCGCTCGAGGTTGTCGCCGAGATCGGAGCGCAGCCCGCTCGCGCGCTCGGGGGGCGTCACGCGCAGGATGGGCTCGCGCCCCGCGCGCTCGGCCTCGGGCACGAACAGGGTCCGGCGGCTTCGGTTCTCGAGGCGGTAGACCTCGCGCAGCGTGACATCCGCGCAGTTGCGCTCGACCGCGATCTCGAGCGCGGCGACCGCGGCCGCGCTCGTGTCGGACGATGTCTCGGCGATCGGAAGCTCGATCGCGCGCACGAGCTCGCCGGCGTCGAACGCGAAGCGCACGCCGAACGGGATTCCCGCGTAGCGCGCCCCGAGCAGGTAGACGATCGCCGGGTCGTTCGCGATCGCCGAGAACTCGAACGCGCCCGTCTCATCCGTGAGCACGCCGCGCAGGCCGGGCCCGGCGCCGGGTGCGAGCGCGTAGAGGATCACGGGAATGCCGCTCACGTCGGCGGCCGCGCTCTCGTGCACGACGCGTCCGCGAACCGCGGCCGGTCCCGCCGGGAGATCGGGCAAGGAGTCGAGGGACGTCTCGGGAAGCGCGAGCGGAGGTGCGCTCGGCGGCTGCGCGGCGCCGCTCGCGGCTGCGAAGCCGAGCAGCGCGAGCGCCGCGGCGCGGTGCGCGCGTCGTTTCATGCAGCGCGCGGTCCCCGGTCTCGCGAGGGGTGCGGCCACATCACCGCGAGCGAGCCGAGCACGAACACGCCGCCGCCGATCCAGATCCAGTTGACGAGCGGGTTGCGGTAGACCTTGAAGGTCGCCGAGCCGTCGGCCTCGATCGCCGTGAGCGTCAGGTAGACATCCTCCCGCAGCGTCGAGTGGATCGAGGGGATCGAGGCGGGCTGCTGCTCGAGCCAGTACATGCGCTTCTCGGGCGTCATGATGCCGATCGGCGACTCATCCCGGAACAGCGCGACACGCGCGATCGCGCCGCCGTAGTGCTGCATCGGGATCGCGCTCGCGGTGAGATACTGCAGGCGGTAGTCACCGATCTCGATCTGGTCACCGGTGCGCACGTTCTCGAGCCGCTCCTCGTCGAACACGGAGCCCGCCATGCCGACGACGACGAGCACGGCCCCGAGGTGCACGATATAGCCGCCGTAGCGCTGCTGGTTCTTGCGCAGCAGCGCGGCGAACGCCTGCAGCGCATTCTCGTCGCCCTTTCGCATGCGTGCGCGGATCGCGAGCGCGTACTCCTGGGCGATCGTCCCGACCACGAAAGCGCCGAGCCCCCAGATCGCGACCGGGTAGTAGCTCGCGCGCGCGCCGAGCGCGTAGGCGACCGCGGCGCTCGTCGCCACGCCTGCGAGCGCGGGCCAGCGGAACTGCTTCGCGACGCTCGCGAGCGAGGCGCGGCGCCACGCGATGAGCGGGCCGACACCCGTGAGGAACAGCAGGAAGATCGCGAGCGGGCCCGCGAGGATCGGGAAGAAGCCCGGGCCCACGCTGATCTGCTCGCCCTGCACGAGCTCGCTCGCGACCGGGAACAGCGTGCCGGTGAAGACCCAGACCAAGAGCGAGATGAACACCCAGTTGTTGAGCAGGAAGCTCGCCTCGCGCGAGACCACCGACTCGATGCGGTTGGGGCTGCGAATCGCGTCGCGGCGCAGCAGCACCGCGCCGAAGAAGAGGGCCGCCGACACCAGCACGTAGCCGAGGAAGATCGAGGTGAACATCGGGGACTGCGCGAACGCGTGCACCGACTGCACGATGCCGCTGCGCGTGAGGAAGGTGCCGAACAGGCACAGCGTGTAGGTGAGTCCGATCAGCAGCAGGTTCCAGGCCTTCAGCATGTTGCGCTTTTCCTGGATCATCACCGAGTGCAGGAACGCGGTCGCGGGCAGCCACGGCATGAACGACGCGTTCTCGACGGGGTCCCACGCCCAGTAGCCACCCCAGCCGAGCACCTCGTACGCCCAGCGGCCGCCGAGCATGATTCCGATGCTCAGGAAAAGCCACGCGAACAGCGTCCAGCGCCGCGTGGTGCGAAACCAGCTGCTGCCGAGCTCGCCCGTCACGAGCGCGGCGAACGCGAACGCGAACGGCACCGCGAAGCCGACGAGCCCGACGTAGAGCATGATCGGATGGATCATCATCACCGGGTGCTGCAGCAGCGGATTGAGCCCGTCGCCGTCGGAGAGCGTGTCGCCGGGCGCAAAGCGCTCGAACGGCTCGGTGACGAACGCGACGAGCACGAGGAAGAAGATCGCGTTCGCGAGCAGCACGGCGACCACCCAGGGCATCAGCGCGCGATTCTTGTCGCGATTGAACGCGACGGTTGCGACCGCGTACGCCATCAGCATCCAGAGCCAGAGCAGCAGCGAGCCCGCCTGTCCGCCCCAGAGCGCTGCGAGCCGGTAGTGGAGGTCCATGCCGCGCGCCGAGTGGCGCGCGACGTAGACGAGCTGGAAGTCGAACGTCGCGAGCGCGTAGAACAGCGCGAGCATCGCCGCGCTCGTGCACGCGAAGACGATCCAGACGCTGCGCTCGGCGACCCGCGTCCAGATGGGACTCTGCCGCGCGCCCGCGTAGATCGCGCTGCCGAAGCCGAGCAGCGCGATCGCGAGCGCGAAGCGCAGCGCGTAGCCGCCGATGTCAGGCATGGGCACCCCCCGCCGCGCGTACCGCGCACACCGCACGAGCCGCGCACGGCGTGCGCGGCGACTTCAGCCGAGCTGCCGCGCGCTCAGGATTCCGCCGCGTCGACCGGCTTGGCTTCGAACTTCGATGGGCATTTCGCGAGCACCTTGTCGGCCTCGAACACGCTCGCGCCGCCGCCGGCCGCGAGCCGGCCCTCCACCACCACCTCGGCGCCGTCCTTGAACAGGTCGGGCGTCTCGAGGCTCGCGAGCACGACCTCGAGCGCGCGCCCGCTCTCGCCTCCCGCGTGCGGCGCGGTGTTCTGGATCCGGAAGCGCACCTGCATCGCGGCGACGTCGCGCCGGATCGAGCTCGGCTCCACGAAGCCGTGGATGCGCGCGCGCGCACCGGCGCTCGCGTCCGCGTTCGCCTGGAACGCGGCGAGGCTCTCGTAGTAGGTGAATGAAGCGGACGCGTCGTGCCGCGTGCTTCCATACCAGCCGAACAGCCCCGCGATCGCGGTCGCGGCCAGCGCGATCTGGACGCCTTTGCTCATCCCGCTCGTTCCGTTTCAGAGAGCTGGTCAAGATATCAGCTTGACACGACCGCGACCAGCGGGCTAACGGGACCGCATGCGCTCTGCGTTCGCGCGCCGCTCGACCGAGATGCGGCCGTTCCTCGCGATGGAGGTGATGGAGCGCGCGATCGAGATGGAACGCAAGGGCGAAGCGGTGATCCACCTCGAGCTCGGAGAGCCCGATTTTCCCGCGCACCCCGCGGCCGCGCCCGCGTGCATCCGCGCGCTCGAGGCCGGGTGGACCCACTACACGGACAGCCGCGGGCTCGCCGAGCTGCGCGAGGCGATCGCGGACGACACGCGGCGCCGCTTCGGCGTGGCGGTCGAGGCGGATCGCGTGATCGTGAGCAACGGCACCTCGCCCGCGATGCTGCTCGTGTTCTCGCTGCTCGTGGGGGAGGGCGACGAAGTCGTGCTCGCGACGCCCCACTATCCCTGCTACCCGAACTTCATCCGCCTCGCGGGCGGCATCCCCGTGCTGATCGCGACGGATCCGCGGAGCGGCTATGCGCTCGACGTCGACGCGGTGCGCCGCGCGCTCACGCCGCGCACGCGCGCGATCGTGGTGAGCTCGCCCGCGAATCCCACGGGCGCGGTGCAGAGCGAGCCGACGCTGCGCGGGCTCGCCGCGCTCGGCGTTCCGATCATCTCGGACGAGATCTACGACGGCCTGCTCTACGACGGCGCGAAGGTCACGTCCGCGCTCGCGGTCAGCGAGGACGCCTACGTGCTCGACGGCTTCTCGAAGCGCTACGCGATGACCGGCTACCGGCTCGGCTACGCGATCGTGCCGCGCGCGGCCGTGCGCGCGATCCAGGTGATGCAGCAGAGTCTGTTCATCTCCGCCAACTGCTTCGTGCAGCACGCGGGCGTCGCGGTGCTGCGCGATCGCTCGGACGCGCTCGAGCGGATGCTCGCATCCTACACGAAGAGGCGTCGACTGCTGATCGACGGCCTGCGCGCGCTCGGCTTCGGCGTGCCCGTGGAGCCGAAGGGCGCGTTCTACGTGTTCGCGGACGCGCGCGCGTTCGACTCCGATTCGCTGCGGCTCGCGTTCGCGCTGCTCGAGCGCGCCAAGGTCGGCACCACGCCCGGCGTCGATTTCGGCGCAGCGGGCGAGGGCTGGCTGCGCTTCAGCTACGCGAACTCGGAAGCTGCGATCGAGGCGGCGCTCGAGCGCATGGCGGCCGCGCTGCCGTCGCTGCGATGAAGATCCTGCGCGCGGAGTGGCTCGCGACGGCGGCCGACCCGTCGGGCTTTCCCGCGCCGTCGGTGCCCGAGATCGCGCTGCTCGGCCGCTCGAACGTCGGCAAGTCGAGCCTGCTCAACGCGCTCGCGCAGCGCAAGCAGCTCGCGCGCACCAGCAGCGCGCCCGGCAAGACGCGCCTGATCCACTTCTTCCGCATCGAGCGGCCCGATCGCGAGACGCTGCTCGTCGATCTGCCGGGCTACGGCTACGCAAAGGTGAGCAAGGCCGAGCGCAGCCGCTGGCGCGGGCTGGTCGAAGCCTATCTCGAAGGCCGGCCCGCGCTGCGCGCGGCGCTGCTGCTGCAGGACCTGCGGCGCGACCTCAGCGACGACGAGGCGCTGCTGATCGACTGGCTGCACGAGCGCGGCGTGCCCGTGCTGCTCGCGATCACGAAGGTCGACAAGCTCAGCGCGATGCGGCGCGCCGAGCGGCTGCGCGAGCTCGCGCGACAGAGCGCGCTGCCACCGGATTGCGTGATCGCGACCTCGTCGCAACGGCAAATCGGCATCGACGCGCTCTGGGACGCGATCGACGTCCGTGTCGCGGCCGCGCGCGAGTGAGCCTCCAGCCAATCGGAGCGAGCCTCCAGCCGATCGGGGCGACACTCCAGCCAATCTGGCTGGGTGGCCAGCGAAACTGGATGGGTCGTCAGCGAAACAGATCGGAGGCGGGGTCACGCAGCGTGTCGCGAATCGAGCCGTCGCCGCGAATTGCAACGCCCTCGATCCAGACCGCGGGCGTGCCCGCGCCCTTGCGCATCGCGAGCCCCGCGGCCGCCGCGAGCTGGTCTGCGGTCGCGATCGCGGTCGACTGCAGCGCGCGCCCCGCGAAATCGAGCTCGCCGCGCAGGTCGCAGATCGGCTCGATGCCCGCGCTGCCGAGCGCGACGTCGATCAGCCCCGTGCGCCACGGTCTTCCGAACGTGTCGCTGATGATCAGTGCGAGCGGCTCGTGCGCGCCACTCGCGAGCAGCGCGCGCCGCAGCGCACGCGCCGACGCGTCGGGGTCGATCGGCAGCAGCACCGCAGTGTCGAGCG
>DASPGF010000175.1:0-2387 GCA_035620755.1 Myxococcota bacterium | reverse complement strand
GGTACGAGATCGGCGAGCGTCACGCGTTTGAAGCCGTCGACCGCCGCGTAGAGCCTGCTGAGCTCGCGACGGCCGAGCGAGCGGATCGCGGCGACGCGCGCCGCGTGGTCGAGCTCGTCGAGAAAGCGCCGCACGCGCTCGGCGTCGAACGGGCGCGAGCGGACCAGCACCCGAAGGTCTGAATCGAAACCCGCGCGGCTCGCGCGCTGCATCCGCTCGCCTCCGAGACTCGCAATGCCTGCGACGCCAGCGGCGCTCGCGAGCGCGCCGGCACCACCGACGCGCGAGCCGCTGAGGCTGGGTATTCGTAGCAGGCCGCAGCAGCGGATTCACCGCGAGCTACGCGAGAGCCGCCTCGGGTGGAATGGCCCGCGGAACAGCGCGACGCCGATCGGCTGCACGCCATCTGTCTCGCGCGGGCGGCATTCGCTAGGCTGTCGCGCGGCGAGAAGCCGGCGGGCGATCCGCGAGGCTGCGCGGATCAGCGGCCGCGCGGGCTGCCGCGCCCGACCCGCAGTCGACGCGATCATCGACGCAGATCATCCATCGCGATCATCCACCCGGATCACCCAATCAACCAGGAGAGGGCAACCGCCATGGCCGAGACTGCCGAGCTTCGGATTGGCGATCGGATCCTCGAGCTGCCGATCGTCGAGGGCAGCGAGGGCGAGCGCGCGATCGACATCTCCGCGCTGCGCAGCCAGGCCGGCGTGATCACGCTGGACCCCGGCTACGCGAACACGGGCTCGTGCAAGAGCGCGATCACGTTCATCGACGGCGATCGCGGCATCTTGCGCTATCGCGGCATCCCGATCGAGGAGCTCGCCGAGCACAGCACGTTCCTCGAGGTCGCCTATCTGCTGATCTACGGGCATCTGCCGACGAAGGCGGAGCTCACCGCGTTCACCCACTCGATCACGTTCCACACCATGATCCACGAGGACTTCAAGCGCTTCTTCGGCGCGATGCCGAAGGACGCGCATCCGATGGCGGCGTGCTCGGCGGCGATCGGCGCGCTCGCGACCTTCTATTCCGACTCGCTCGATCCGCGCGATCCGCGCCAGGTCGAGATCTCGGTGCACCGCCTGATCGCGAAGTTTCCGACCATGGCCGCCTATTCCTACAAGCACTCGATCGGCCAGCCGTTCATGTATCCGCGCAACGAGCTCGGCTACGTGGGCAACTTCCTCTACATGCTGTTCGGAACCCCCTGCGAGAACTACGAAGTGGATCCGGTCGTCGCCAAGGCGATCGATCTGCTGCTGATCCTGCACGCGGATCACGAGCAGAACTGCTCGACGAGCACGGTGCGCATGGTCGGCTCGTCGATGGTCAACCTGTTCAGCTCGATCTCGGCGGGCATCCAGGCGCTCTGGGGGCCGAGCCACGGCGGCGCCAACCAGGCGGTGATCGAGATGCTCGCCGCGATCCGCGACCAGGGTCTCAGCGCGAAGGAGTTCGTCGAGCGCGCCAAGAGCAGCGACGATTCGACGCGCCTGATGGGATTCGGCCACCGCGTCTACAAGAACTTCGACCCGCGCATGAAGATCATCAAGAAGGCGTGCACCGACGTGCTGGGCAAGCTCGGCGTGCGCACCAAGCTGCTCGAGATCGCGATGGAGCTCGAGGAG
The DNA here is from genome assembly GCA_035620755.1 of Myxococcota bacterium. Classification (GTDB taxonomy): domain Bacteria; phylum Myxococcota_A; class UBA9160; order UBA9160; family SMWR01; genus JACZVU01. The sequence continues at coordinate 756 of DASPGF010000175.1, read as the reverse complement.
ATCGCGCGCAACGACGAGTACTTCGTGTCGCGCAAGCTCTATCCGAACGTCGACTTCTACTCGGGCGTGATCTACAACGCGATCGGCACGCCGTCGAATCTGTTCACGGCGCTGTTCGCGCTCGGCCGGCTGCCCGGCTGGATCGCGCAGTGGATGGAGCTGCACTCCGATCCGCAGTTCAAGATCGGGCGCCCCCGGCAGATCTACACCGGTCCGACCGAGACGCGCTACATCCCGATCGCGAACCGCTGATCCGGGGCACCGTCGCATGCCGCCGCCCTCGAGCGAGTGCCCGCCGCCCGCTTCGATCGACGTGTGCTGGGTCGACGGCGCGCTGCGTGCCGCGAGCCAGGCGGTCGCGCGCGCCGACGACAGCGCGTTCTGCGAGGGGCGCGGCTGCTACACGAGCGTTCGCATTGCGCGCGGCAGCGCGCGCTTCGAGGCGCGACACGTCGAGCGGCTGCAGCGCGGCGCGAAGGCGCTGCGGCTCGGGGAGATCCGCGCGAGCGCGATTCGGCGCGCGCTCGATGAGCTCGCCGCGGCGGCGCTGCCCGGAGGCGAAGGCGTGATCCGGCTGCAGCTCAGCTGCGACGGCGAGGGCGCGACCCACCTCGTCGGCGTCGCGCGCGACCTCGGCGTCGACCCCGCGCAGTGGACCGCGATCAGCGTCGAGCTGCCGCAGCGCGGCGGCGCGCGCGCGGGCGGAGAGAAGACGACGAGCCGCGCCGCGCTCGCGCTCGCCGCGCAGGACGCGCG
>DASPGF010000174.1:0-3301 GCA_035620755.1 Myxococcota bacterium | reverse complement strand
CGATCGCAATGCTGATCGGCTCGCTCGCCCTCGCGCTCGGCGCCGTGTGCGTGTCCGCGCTGCGCGCGAGGCGGCGCCCGGCGTTGGGCGAACCCGCGCGCGCGCGAGCGAGCGCGGAGCCGGCCGCGCCGGCCGCGGATTCGTCGGACGCGTCCGCGCGCGCTTCGGCTGCTGCGCCCGCTGCGATCCCGGAGGAGCCTGCGCGCGCAGGGCCGCTGCGCGACCGGCTGCGCGGCACGCGCGAGGCGCTCGCCGGCCGGCTGCGCGCGCTGCTGCGCGGCGAGCGCGTCGACGCCGCGCTGCTCGAGCGCGTCGAGGCGCTGCTGTTCGAGGCCGATCTCGGTGTGAAGGCGGTGGAGAGCCTGCTCGCGAAGGCCCGCGCGCAGCTGCGCGACGGTGACGCCGCGGCGCTGATGCATGTGCTGCGCGAGGCGGTGCTCGAGAAGCTGCGCCGCGTCGAGCCCGAGCGCGATGGCGCGCCGCTCGCGAGCCCGCACGTCGTGCTCGTGCTCGGCGTGAACGGCGCGGGCAAGACCACCTTCATCGGCAAGCTCGCCGCGCGCCATCGCGCGGCGGGCCGCAGCGTGATCCTCGGCGCGGGCGACACCTTTCGCGCGGCGGCGATCGAGCAGCTCCAGGCTTGGGGCGAGCGCACCGAGTGCGACGTCGTGGTCGGCGCGGCGGGCGGCGACCCATCGGCGGTCGCGTTCGACACCGTCAAGGCCGCGGTCGCGCGCGGCATCGACGTCGCGATCATCGACACCGCGGGGCGTCTGCAGACCAAGCGGCCGCTGATGGAAGAGCTCGGCAAGATGGTGCGCGTGATCGGAAAGGGGCTCGCCGACGCGCCGCACGAGGTGCTGCTCGTGCTCGACGCGACCACCGGGCAGAACGCGCTCTCCCAGGCGCGCCTGTTCTCGGAGGTCGCGCGCGTGACGGGTCTGGTGCTCACCAAGCTCGACGGCACCGCCAAGGGAGGCGTGCTCGTCGGCCTGGCGGACGAGTTCGGCATCCCGGTGCAGTACGTGGGAATCGGCGAGGCCGCCGAGGATCTGCGCGATTTCTCTGCGGTCGAGTTCGTCGATGCGGTCTTCGCCGCCGACGCCGATCCCGCGCCGCGTTGATCGACCCGGAGACCGCTCGCAGATGAAGCGATTCGCGATGGCGCTCGACCAGGGGACCACGTCGTCGCGCGCGGTGCTGTTCGAGCGCGACGGCCGCGTCGCCGCGGTCGACCAGCACGAATTTACGCAGCACTTTCCGAAGCCCGGTTGGGTCGAGCACGACGCGCACGAGATCTGGGAGAGCCAGCTGCGCGCGGCACGCGGCGCGCTCGCGAAGGCGCGCGCGCGCGCGGAGGAGGTCGCGGCGATCGGCATCACCAACCAGCGCGAGACCGCGCTGATCTGGGATCGCGCGACCGGCGAGCCGATCCACCGCGCGATCGTCTGGCAGTCGCGGCAGACCGCGCCGATCTGCGAGGCGCTGCGCGCGCGCGGGCTCGAGCGCGAGGTGCGCGCGCGCACCGGCCTCGTGATCGACGCCTACTTCTCGGCGACCAAGATCCGCTTCATGCTCGACGCGGTCGGCGGCGCCCAGCAGCGCGCCGAGCGCGGCGAGCTCGCGTTCGGGACGATCGACAGCTGGCTGCTCTACAAGCTCACGGGCGGGCGCGTGCACGCCACCGAGCCGTCGAACGCCTCGCGCACGCTCATCTACAACATCCACTCGCGGCAGTGGGACGATTGGCTGCTCGAGCAGCTGCGCATCCCGCGCGCGCTCCTGCCCGAGGTTCGCGACAGCAGCGGGGATTTCGGCAGCGCGCGCGCGGAGTGGCTCGGGGCGGCCGTGCCGATCGCGGGCATCGCGGGCGATCAGCAGGCGGCGCTGTTCGGCCATGGCTGCACGGCGCCCGGGCGCGCGAAGAACACCTATGGCACGGGATGCTTCCTGCTGATGAACACCGGCAGCGAGGCGCGGGAGTCGAAGACGGGGCTGATCAGCACGATGGCCTGGTCGATCGGCGGGCGCGCCGAGTACGCGCTCGAGGGCAGCGTGTTCGTCGCGGGCGCGGCGATCCAATGGCTGCGCGATGGTCTCGGGCTGCTCGAGAACGCGGCACAGAGCGAGGCGCTCGCGCGCTCGGTCGCCGACACCGGCGGCGTCTACCTGGTGCCCGCGTTCGTCGGCCTCGGCGCACCCTACTGGGACGAGCGAGCGCGCGGCGCGCTGCTCGGCATCACGCGCGGCACGGCGCGCGCGCACGTGGTGCGCGCGGCCCTCGAATCGATCGCCTACCAGACGCGCGACGTCGTCGAATGCGTGCAGGCCGATTCCGGGCTCGAGCTCGATGTGCTGCGCGTCGACGGCGGCGCGGCGACCAACGACTTCCTGATGCAGTTCCAGGCGGACCTGCTCGGCGTTCCCGTCGAGAGGCCGGCGAACGCCGAGGTGACGGCGCTCGGCGCCGCGCTGCTCGCGGGCCTCGGCGTGGGATTCTGGTCCGATCGCGGTGAGCTCGCCGCGCTCGCACAGGGCGCGAAGCGCTTCGAGCCCGCTGCGGGCCGGCAGCAGCGCGATGCGCTCTACGCGGGCTGGAAGCGCGCCGTCGAGCGATCGCGCGGCTGGGTGGAGCGCTAGGGCGTTGGGTCGAGGCGCGCGGCCGCTCGTGATCGCACATCGCGGCGCTTCCGCCTACCGGCCCGAGAACACGCTCGCCGCGTTCGCGCTCGCCGTCGAGCAGCGCGCCGACATGATCGAGACCGACCTCCACCTCTCGCGCGATGGCGCGATCGTCGTGCGGCACGACGCGGACCTCGCGGGAATCGGGCTGCGCCGCGAGATTCGCGAGACGGACCTCGCGCGGATCCGCGAGCTCGACGCGGGAGAGGGCGAGCGCGTGCCGACGCTCGACGAGATCCTCGATCGATTCGGCGCGGCGATCCCGTTCAACCTCGAGCTCAAGGTCGGCGCGGGCGGCGCGTACGCGGGCCTCGAAGCGGCCGTGCTGCGCGCGGTGGAAGCGCGCGGCCTGCTCGCGTCGACGCTGTTCTCGTCGTTCGACGACCGCGTGCTCGAGACGCTGCGCGGGCATTCCAGCCGCGCGCGGCTCGCCGTGCTGGTGTCGCGCGAGAGCCCCGATTCCGCGCTCGCGCGCGCGCGAGCGGTCGGCGCAGAGGCCGTCAATCCGTGGTTCGGGATCGCGAGCCCCGCGCGAATCGAGGCTGCGCACGCCGCGGGGCTCGCCGTGTTCCCCTACACGATCGACGCTCCCGCCGATCTGCGCCGCTTTCTCGAGCTC
>DASPGF010000173.1:0-4800 GCA_035620755.1 Myxococcota bacterium | reverse complement strand
CGAGGCGGGTCTCGCGCCGCGCGAAGCCGCGCTGATCCGCGATCTCGTGTCGCTGCTCGGCAGCGAAGTGAAGCTCGGGGTCACGATCGTGCAGGTGCCGATCTTCGTCGGGCTCGGCGCCGCGCTCGCGGTCGAGACCGACCGCGAGCTCTCGGTCGGCGAAGCCGAGGAGCTGCTGCGCAAGGCGCCCGGCGTCGAGGTCGCCGCGGACACCGACTGCCGCGCGAGCACGCGCTCGGTCGCGGGACGCAGCTCGGTGTTGGTCGGGCGGCTGCGCGCCGACCCGGGCGCGCCGCGCGGCCTTCTGCTGTGGCTCGTCGCGGATCCGCTGCGGCTCGCGGCGTCGCACGCGATCGAGCTCGCACTGCGACGGCTCGCCTAGCGATCGCTGCGTGCCGAACTTCCGCTTCACGCTCGAGTACGACGGCGCCGCATTCCACGGCTGGCAGGTGCAGCCCGGCGGGCGCCGCACCGTCCAGGGCGAATTCGAGAGCGCAATCGCGCGCGTGACGGGCCAGCAGCTGCGCGTCGCGGCTGCGGGCCGAACCGACGTGGGCGTGCACGCGATCGGGCAGGTCGCGAGCGCGCGCATCGACACCGCGCTTTCGCCGCCCGTGCTGCGGCGCGCGCTCAACCACGTGCTGCCGCGGGATCTTGCCGTGGTGGGCGCAGACGCCGCTGCCGACGATTTCCACGCGCGCCACTCCGCGCGCGGCAAGCTCTACCGCTATCGAGTGTGGAACTGCGCGACGCGCTCGCCGCTGCGCGCCGCGCGCTCCTACTGGGTGCCCGGCGCGCTCGACCTGCCCGCGATCGCCAAGGCCGCGCAGGCGTTCCTCGGCCGGCACGACTTCGCGGCGTTCCAGGCCGCGGGCTCCGAGATCGAGAGCACGACGCGCACGCTCGAGAGGCTCGACGTCACCGCGAGCGAGCCCGGGGAGATCGTGTTCTGGGTGCAGGGAGACGGCTTCCTGCGCCACATGGTGCGCAATCTCGTCGGAACGCTGCTCGAGGTCGGGCACGGCCGGCGCGCGAGCGATTCGATGAGCGATCTGCTCGCCGCGCGCGATCGCCGGCTCGCGGGGCCCACGGCGCCCGCGGCCGCGCTGACGCTGGTCGAGGTCTACTACTGAGCGCGCCGCTCCGAGGCCGGGCCGCCCGCTGATTCCGCTGGTACGACGGGGCGTTACCGGCGCGAGCGGGGGTTGACGCCGCGTCGGCGCTGGGATACCCATTCGCGGTTCCGGATGCCGGCTGCGGCCGCTGAAGTGTCAGGAGGGTCCCTGCATGGGAGCCCAGGCGCATCGCGCCACGAGGAGTGCAAAGCCCGGCGAGGTTGCGCCGCGCTGGTACGTGATCGACGCCACGGGTGCAGTGCTCGGCCGCATGGCGACGCGGATCGCGAACCTGCTGCGCGGCAAACACCGCGCCCTGTTCACTCCGCACGTCGACACGGGCGACTACGTGATCGTCGTGAACGCCGAGAAGGTCAAGCTCACGGGCCGCAAGCGCGAGGACAAGATCTACTACCGGCACACGGGTCACCCGGGTGGGTTGAAGTCGCGCACCGCGGAGCAGATCCTCGACGGGCCGCACGCGGACCGCGTGGTGAGCGACGCCGTGCGCGGAATGCTGCCGAAGAACGCGCTCAGCCGACAGCTGTTCAAGAAGCTCAAGGTGTACGCGGGCCCGAACCATCCCCACGCCGCACAGAAGCCCGAGGAGTTGAAACTTGGCTGAGCTCAGGAGCGTCCAGGCGACCGGTAAGCGCAAGACCGCGATCGCGCAGGTTCGGCTGCGGCCGGGCACGGGAATCGTCACCGTCAACGGCCGGCCGATGGACGAGTACTTCAACCGCGAATCGCAGTGCATCGCGATCAAGGAAGCGTTCGACGCTGCGAGCGCGCAGGATCGCTACGACGTGTTCGCGCACTGCACGGGTGGCGGCAGCTCGGGGCAGGCGGGCGCGCTGCGCCACGGGATCGCGCGCGCGCTCGAGAAGGTCGACGCGGGTCTGCGCGCGCCGCTCAAGAAGCGGGGCCTGCTCACGCGCGATGCGCGCAAGAAGGAGCGCAAGAAGTACGGGCAGCGCGGCGCCCGTGCGCGGTTCCAGTTCTCGAAGCGTTGAGCGTGCGCGTCGCGCTGATCGGTGCGAGCGGCTACACGGGTCTCGAGCTGCTCCGCATCCTGCTGCGCCACCCCGAATTCGAGCTCGCGGTCGCCACTTCCGAGCAGCGCGCGGGCGCGCGCGTCAGCGACGCGTTTCCGGCGTTCCGCGGGCTGATCGACCTGCGCTTCGAGCCGAACGATCCCGCGCGCATCGCGAAGCGCGTCGAGCTCGCATTCTGCGCGCTGCCGCACGCCGCGTCCGCGCCGACGGTCGCCGCGCTGCGCGCCGCGGGAATTCGAGTGCTCGATCTGTCGGCCGACTTCCGGCTGCGCGACGCCGACACCTACCGCGCCTGGTACGGCGAGCACAAGGCCGCCGAGCTGCTCGGGAGCGCGGTCTACGGCCTGCCCGAGCTCTACCGCGAGGCGCTGCGCGGCGCCGAGCTGATCGCGGTGCCGGGCTGCTACCCGACCTCGGTGCTGCTGCCGCTCGCGCCGTTCCTGCGCGGCGACTGGATCGAGACGCAGGGCATCGCGATCGACTCGAAGTCCGGCGTCTCGGGCGCGGGCCGCAAGCTCGAGGAGGGGCTGCTGTTCGCCGAATTCGCCGACGATTGCCGCGCCTACAAGGTCGGCGGCCAGCACCGGCACATTCCGGAGATCGAGCAGGAGGCGAGCGCGCTCGCGCAGCGGAGCGTCACGGTGAGCTTCGTGCCGCACCTGCTGCCCACGCTGCGCGGCATCGCGACTGCGATCTTCGCGCGGCCGAAGCGCGCGCTCGGCGCCGAGCAAGCCCGCGAGCTGCTCGCGAGCGCCTACGCGCAGGAGCGCTTCGTGCGCGTGCTGCCGGCCGGCGAGGCGCCGCGATTGAGCGCGGTGCGCGGCAGCAACTTCTGCGACGTGGCCGCGTTCCTCGACGAGCGGACCCGCACGCTCGTGCTGCTCTCCGCGCTCGACAACCTCGTCAAGGGCGCGAGCGGGCAGGCCGTGCAGTGCGCGAACCTCGCCTGCGGCTTTCCCGAGGATCTCGCGCTGCTCGAGGCGCCTCGCGTTCCCTGAAGCGGCGCGGTCTGCGCATCAAACGCGGGTTGGCTGCGCGTTGCCGGCTCGCTGCGCATCGCGCTCGGGTTTGACGGCTCGCGCAGTGCGCGATATAAACCACCAAACCAAGTCCGGCTGGATCGTGCACGATCTGAACCGACATCTGAGCCGACAGCCAAGCGAATACCTGGGCCGGGGACCCGGTCGACGACTGGACCAAAGGCTCGGTCGACGACGCGATCGAGATCTCCGCGAACGTCGCGGTTGGGGCCGCACGGCCATCGCGATTCCGCCGCCCAGCCCCGCACGCGCGCCTGCGCGCCGCGCTTCGCGGGTCGCGGGTTGACGCGCTACTTCGCGAAGAATCCGACGCGCGTGCGGCTCACGGTTTCTGCGTTCGCGAGGCGCCGCGACGCCGAGGGCGAGATCTTGTTGATTCAGCGCGCCGACAATGCGCACTGGGGCCTGCCGGGCGGGCACGTCGAGCCCGGCGAATCCGTCGCGCAGGCGGCCATGCGCGAGGTGCTCGAGGAGACCGGCTTCGAGATCGAGGTCGGCCGCCTGATCGGCGTGTACTCGGATCCCGAATTCCAGACCGTCGAGTCTTCGAGCGGCGAGCGCTCGCAGTTCGTGAATCTCTGCTTCGAGGCGTGGGTGATCCGCGAGACGGGCCGGCCGGGGACGCCCGAGGAGACGCTCGGCGCGGGCTTCTTTCCGCTGGATGCGCTGCCCGAGCCGTTCGTTCCGATCCACGCGATCCGCATCGAGGACGCCGTCTCGCAGCAGCCAGTCACGCGCGTGCGCTAACAAGGGGGGAGCAGCGTGAGGGACCGCACGACCAAATACATCTTCGTCACGGGCGGCGTGCTCTCGTCGCTCGGCAAGGGGCTCGCGTCGGCGTCGATCGGCGCGCTGCTCGAGGCGCGCGGCCTGCGCATCACGTTCCTCAAGCTCGACCCCTACCTCAACATCGATCCGGGCACGATGAACCCGCAGCAGCACGGCGAGGTCTACGTGACCGACGACGGCGCGGAGACGGACCTCGACCTCGGCCACTACGAGCGCTTCAGCCACGCGCGCATGGGGCAGGTCAACAACGTGACCGCGGGGCGCATCTACGACGCGGTCCTCAAGCGCGAGCGGCGCGGCGACTACCTCGGCGGCACCGTGCAGGTGATTCCGCACGTGACCGACGAGATCAAGGAGCGCATCCGGCTCGCCGCGGATGCGGTCGACATCCTGATCGTCGAGATCGGCGGCACCGTCGGCGACATCGAGTCGCTGCCCTTCCTCGAGGCGATCCGCCAGATGCGCAGCGACGTCGGGCGCGAGAACGTGTGCTACATCCACATCGCGCTGGTCCCCTACGTGGCGACCGCGGGCGAGCTCAAATCCAAGCCCGTGCAGCACTCCGTGAAGGAGCTGCGCACGGTCGGCATCTCGCCGGACATCATCTTGTGTCGGACGGATCGCTTCCTGCCCAAGGCCGTCAAGGCCAAGATCGCGTTGTTCTGCAACGTCGACGAGGACGCGGTGATCACCGCGAAGGACGTCGAGTCGATCTACGAGGTCCCGCTGATCCTGAACAAGGAGGGCCTCGACGAGAAGATCACGCAGGTGCTGAACATCTGGACCGGGCGCCCGAACCTC
>DASPGF010000172.1:0-4007 GCA_035620755.1 Myxococcota bacterium | reverse complement strand
GACGTCGTCGCGACCCTGCTCGACGGCGGGCTCGCATTCGTGGACTTACTGCACGCGGCGGCCGCGCGCGGCGCGGCGCTGCTGCCGTTGAACGTGCGCCTCACCGCGCGCGAGCTCGCCTTCCAGCTCGCGGAGAGCGCGGCGAAGCTGCTCGTCTGCGAAGCGGGAAGGCTTGCGCACCTCGCGCGCGAAGCCGCGGCGCTGGTCGACGCGCGAGCGCGGCCCGAGCGCATCGAGCTCGTCGCGAACGCACGCGCTGCGCTCGAGGATCGGATCGCGCCGAGCGCTCCCGCATACGGCGAGCGCGGGCCGGTCGATTCGCGTCAGACGCACGCTCTCGTCTACACGTCGGGCACGACGGGCACGCCCAAGGGCGCGCTCCTCTCCCAGCGCGCGCTGTTCTGGAGCGCGATCGGGTCGGGGATGCGGCTCGGGCTTGCGCCCGCCGATCGCTGGCTGGTCTGCATGCCGCTGTATCACGTCGGCGGCTTCTCGATCCTGCTGCGCTGCACGCTCTTCGGAAGCTCCGCGATCCTGCACGAGCGCTTCGACGCCGAGCGCGTCGATCGCGCGCTCGATGAGGACGGCGTCACGCTCGTGTCGCTGGTTCCGACCATGCTCGCGCGCGTGCTCGATGCGCGCGGCGCGCGCCGAGCACCGCGCGGGCTGCGCTGCGTGCTGCTCGGCGGTGGGCCCGCACCGCGCGAGCTCGTCGACCGCGCGCGTTCGCGGGGCTTTCCGGTTGCGACGAGCTACGGGCTGACGGAGGCGAGCTCGCAGGTCGCGACGCAGCATCCCACACTCGCGCGCTCGCGCGGCTGCGGCGGGCTGCGGCCGCTCGTCGGAACCGAGATCGCGATCGTCGACGGCAGCCGCGAGCCGCTGCACGGTCGCGCGGGCGAGATCATCGTGCGCGGCCCGACGCTGATGAGCGGCTATCAGAAGCGGCCCGCCGAGACCGCTCGCGCGCTGCAGGACGGTTGGCTTTACACGGGGGACGTCGGTGCAATCGATGCGACCGGAGCGCTCGAGGTGTTCGAACGCCGTCGCGATCTGATCATCTCGGGCGGCGAGAACGTGTATCCCGCAGAGGTCGAGCGCGTGCTCGCCGAGCACCCCGCGGTCGCGGAGGCCGCCGTCGCCGCGCGCGCGGACGACGAATTCGGCCAGCGCGCGATTGCGTGGGTCGTCGCGAAGCGCGGCGAGCGACTCGATGCGCTCGAGCTGCGGCGCTTCTGTGCCGAGCGCCTCGCGGCCTACAAGATTCCCGTGGAGTTCCGGAACGCCGAGACGCTGCCTCGCAATGAGCTGGGGAAGCTCCTGCGCGAGAAGCTCGCCTGATGTGGAGGAAGCCATGTACGAAGGCGGCTGTCTGTGCGGGGCGCTGCGCTTTTCCGCGAGCGCTGCGCCGGTCGCGACGGGTTACTGTCACTGCACGCTGTGCCGGCGTTCGACGGGCGCGCCGGTTCTCGCCTGGGCGTCGTTTCCGGCCGCGGCGTTTCGCTACACGAAGGGACGCGCGGCGATCTACGCGTCTTCGAGCCGAGGGCACCGCGAGTTCTGCAGCGCGTGCGGCACGCAGATCGCGTTTCGCGGCTCCGGCCACGCCGAGACGGTCGACGTCAACCTGGGAAGCGTCGATGATCCGTCCGCGCTGCGCCCCCGGATTCACATCTACTTCGAGGATCGGATCCCCTGGTTCGACACGGACGACGCGCTGCCGCGCCATCCCCGGGCCGAGCCCAAGGGTGCGTAGAGCGGCCGTGTCGCGGAGCGGCGGCGAATCGTGGTGAGCGACGAGCGCTGCCGCTTCGCGCCGACTCCATCGGGGCCCGCGCATCCGGGCACGCTGCTCGCGGCGCTGCTGTGCTGGCTCGATGCGCGCAGCCGCGGCGCGACGATCCTGCTGCGGCTCGAGGACGTCGACGCAACGCGGTGTACGGCCGAGAAAGCCGAGGACATGCAAGCGGCGCTGCGCTGGCTCGGGCTCGACTGGGACGAGATCGCGCTGCAGAGCGAGCACCGCTCCGCGCACGAGAGCGCGCTCGATGCGCTCGCGGAGCGCGGCGCCCTCTATCCGTGCTCGTGCAGCCGCAGCGCGATCCAGCGCGTGGCCGCGCGCGCCGCGGACGGCGGCTGGCGCTATCCGGGAACCTGCCGTGGGCGCGCGCTGCCGCGCGGCGGTTGGCGCGCGGCGCGCGCGGCGCTGCGGCTGCGGTTGGAATCGCAGCCGCTCGCTCCGCTCGATGAGGGCGGATCGGATCTCGCGCAGGACCCCGCGCTCGCGATGGGCGATCCCGTGCTGCGCAGCCGCGACGGCTCGATCGCCTACCACCTCGCGGTGGTGGTCGACGACGCAGCCGCGCGCATCACGCGCGTGGTGCGCGGCCGGGATCTCGTTGCATCGACGGCGACCCAGGTGGCGCTGCAGCGCCTGCTCGGCCTGCCGACGCCCCGCTACCGACACCACTTCCTGTTGGTCGAGGAGAGAGGGGGCAAGCTCGCGAAGCTGCACGGCGCGGTGGGCTGGCGCGCGCTGCGCGAGCGCTACGGGCCCGACGCGCTGTGCGGCGTGCTCGCAGCGTGCGCGGGGCTGCTCGAGGAGCCGCGGCCGGCTCGCCCCGCAGAGCTGGTTGCCGAATTCGACTGGTCGCGGGTTCGCGCCGACGATCTCGCCGTGCGCTGGGACGGCGCGCGCCTGATCGTTCGCGCGTGAGCTATTCGCGCGTCGAGGTGCGGCTCGAGGCGATGTGCACGAGGGTTCCGTGCACGCTCGTGCTCTCGCCCATGTCGCTGCGCTCGCCGCAGTTGAGAGCGTTCACGTTGCCCGCTTGCGACTCGAGCTTCGGCCAACGCCCCTTGTGGGCCAGCGCAACGCCCTTCGCAACGATGTCCGAGCAGCGCACGCGCAGCTCGATCTGACCCGCCGCGCTCGAGACGATCGCGGAGTCGCCGTCTTCGAGCGCGAGCCGGTGCGCATCGGCCGGGTTGATGTAGATGCACGCGGGCCCGAGCTTGCGCATCACGTTCGCGTCGTTCGCGTAGCTGTCGTTCATCGTCCACTCGCTCGCGGGCGTGAGCAGCCGCAGCCAGCCGTCGCGCGGGCGCTCGTCCGCGAGCGGCTGGGGCAGCCGCGGATGGCCGGCGGCTTCGGCGCTCGCCGAGGCGATTTCGATCCGGCCCGAGGGCGTTGGAAATCTTCCGTCCGCGAAGCGGATCACGGGCTGCGCAAACGGATCGATCGTGCCGCGCCGGGCGAGCTCGTCGAAGCCGATTCCGAGGCCGGACTGCGACAACACGAAGTCGAGTATCTCGCGGTCGCCCTCGTAGAGCTCGCGCTCCTCGAAGCCCATCGCGCGCGCGAGCCGCCGGAAGATCTCGGGATTCGGCAGCGCCTCGCCCGGCGGCTCGTCGACCTTGACCTGCGCGGAGACGTAGAGGTGGAAGTACGGGACCACGAGGTCGTCGAACTCGAGGAAGCTCGCCGCGGGCAGCACGATGTCCGCGTAGTCGGCGGTGTCGGTCTGGAACAGATCGACGACCACGCTGAACAGATCGGGGCGCGCGAGCGCCTGGCGCAGCTCGCGCTGGCGCGGTCCCGAGGCGGCCACGTTCATGTTCCAGCAGAAGAACGCGCGGCTGCGCGCGGGGTCCGCGAGCGTGTGCACGAGATCCATGTGGCTGATCGTGCGCGCGCAGTCGCTCTTGAGTTGGCTCGCGCCGACGTAGTCCGAATCGATGTTGCGCGGCCCGGGGCCGTTGAGGTAGCAGATCCCCGCGCCAGCCTTGCCGAGGTTGCCCGTGATCGCGGGCAGCACCGCGCACGCGCGCATCACGTTTCCGCCGCGGGGCTGGCGCTGCAGCCCCTGCCCGAGCCAGAGCAGCGACGGTCCCTGCGCGTAGAGCCGTGCGACGCGCTCGAAGTCCGCGGCCGGCACGCCCGTCAACTCCTGCGTACGCGCGGGCGTCGCGCTCTCGATCAGGGGCTCGAGCTCCTCCCAGCCGAG
>DASPGF010000171.1:0-3668 GCA_035620755.1 Myxococcota bacterium | reverse complement strand
CCCCACCGCAAGGCCACGCTCGTCGTCGTGCCCGGCGAATAGCGCGCCCGGTGCGCTGCGCGCGGGCGCGCGGCCCGCGCGACCCCGCGCGCAGCGTGCTCGACATTCGCGATGGGTTCGCCCGCTCAGACGTGCGACAGGTAGGCGAGCAGCTGCTCGACGAGCGCGGGATTGCCGATCACGATCCCGACCTTGCCATCGCGCTCGGGCAGCGTCACGCAGCGGCCGCCCGCCTCGGGGGCGAGCACCTGGATCGCCGCGACGTCCCAGATCTTCAGATCCATGTCGACCATCGCGCCGATGCCGCCGCCGAGCACCTGCGCGTAGCCGAACGCGTCCGTGTAGCCGCGCAGCATCGGGATCTCGCGCGCCATGCGCTCGAATGCGGGCCGCTCGCCGCGCTCGTCGAAGCAGAATGGATCGCCGTGCGAGATGATCGCGCGACGCAGATCGGTTTCGGCGGAGACGCGCGTCGGCTTGCCGTTGCGCCGACAGCCGCCGCCGCGCCAGCCCACGTAGCGCTCGTCGAGCGCGGGAAGATCGATCAGCCCGACGACAGGCTCGCCGTCGAGCGCGAGCGCGATCAGCGTCGAGTAGAGCGGAATGCCGCGCGAGAACCCGATCGTTCCGTCGATCGGGTCGATGATCCACTCGGCCCCCGCGCGCTTCCCCTGTGCGCCGAACTCCTCGCCGAGGATCGAGAAGTCGGGGAACTCTCGCTGCAGGTGGTCGCGGATCGCGCGCTCGGCGGCGCGATCCGCCTCGGTGACGGGAGAGCCGTCGGCCTTCGTCTCGACCGCGACGCTGCGAAAGCGCGGCAGCGTCTCGGCCCGCGCGAGATCGGCGGCGGCCTGTGCGACCGCAGCGGCCTTTTCGAGATCGAGCGCGCGCATCGGCCGCGGAGCATATCACGCGATCGCGCGGCGACCGCGCGCCCCGGCGCAACGCCCACGGCGGCGCGAGCGCGGGCGCGCAGCGACAGCGCGCACCGGCGCGAAGGCGGCGGCGCCGCGCCCGGTGTGCGCGCAGCGCTCAGCCCGACGCGTCGAGCGCGCGCAGCTGGCGAAACGAGTAGATGCCCGTCGAGTGACCGTCGCTCCAGTCGATCTGGATCGCGTAGCGGCCGACCGGCTGGATCTGGATCGGTCGGACATCGTCGGGCACGGATCCGGCGTCGAGGCGGCGCTCGCCCGTCCATTCGTCGACGCAGTGCGCGCACGCGCACGCGAGCCGCAGGCTCCGCACGGGATAGCGGCTCTCGCGCCCGTCGGACCAGCGGATCGCGAGCTCGCCCGGACCCGCCTGTGCGATCCGGATCGGCGTCGCCGAGGGGGTCTCTTCCATCGCAAGCCCATTCTAGCTGCACAGCGCGGCATCTCCGCACCGCCCGCGGCGCGGCGCGCTGAGGCATCTCGGCGCGACACGCGCGATGCCGCGGGCTAGCGTTCCGGCTCGTGGCGAACCGGAAGTTCGACGACGCGATCGCGATTCTCGGCGGCAGCGGCGAGCAGGGGCGCGGGCTCGCGCTGCGCTTCGCGAAGGCGGGCCGCCCGGTCGCGATCGGCTCGCGCAGCGCGGAGCGCGCCGAGCAGACCGCCGAGCGCGTGCGCGCAGCGGTTCCGGGTGCGGATGTCTGGGGCTGCGAGAGCGATCCGGCGTGCCGCGCCGCGCGCGTGATCTTCCTCTGTGTACCCTTCGAGCACACCGCGGCGACCGTGAAGTCGATCCGCGGCGCGCTCGTCGCGGGCCAGATCGTGGTCTCGGTGGGCGTCCCGCTCGCCTCGGCGGCGGGAGGCGCACCGACCGAGACGCTCGGAATCTGGCAGGGCTCGTGCGCGGAGCTGGTCGCGTCGCTGCTACCGGACGGCGTGGAGACCGTCTCGGCGTTCCAGAACGTCTCCGCCGAGCGGCTTCAGGATCTCGATCGGCGCGTCGAGTGCGACGTGTTCGTCTCGGGCGCGGAGTCGGCGCGCACGCGCATCATGGCGCTCTGCGAGCTCGTACCCGGCGTGCGCGGCGTCGACGGCGGGCCGCTCGCGAACGCGCGCATCTGCGAGTCGATCACGGCGCTGCTGATCGGCCTCAACCGCCGCTATCGCCTGGCGCGCGGCGCGGGGATCCGCTTCACGGGCTTGCCCGAACGCGCCGACTGATCCCGCGTCGAGCCAATGGATTCGGGCACTTGCGGCGCCGCGCTGCGCGCGCGTTGCGCGGCGCGCCGCCGCGGCCGTTCGACCCGCCGCAAAAAGCCATGCAAGCTCAAGTGGTTGTGTTTTGGCTCCCGTACAAGCACCAGATTTTGTGGAATTTCTATTGACGCTCTCGCGCGCTGGGGGTACACAGGCCGCACGGGGATGAGACGGTCTCTGCGTCGGCCTGGGGGGTTACAACGTACAGGCGGCCGTCGCAGGGAAGCGAGCCGGAGGAGGGATGGAGGACCCGAATCCGACTCGGGGGCTCTGGAGGTTCCGGAGCCTCTCTCATCCCCGGGATGGCTCGGCCCGCCTCGGGGGGGTCCTTGCGATCTCGTCACTCCAATCCGCATGCCACGACCGTGAATCGCGACCGCGGGCCCTCGGGTGCTGCGTCGTCGTGGGCTGCGCTCGCAGGCAGACAGCTGCGCGCCTCCGAGGGGCGCGCCAACGAATCGGCGCACGGCGTAGACTGGTCATCGCGCTGACAAAAGGGGGGAGCGTTGGGAGCGTCGGGAGCGTCGGAGGGAGCGGGGACGTCGGGACTGCGCGCGCTGGGCACCGATGAACGGAAGCGCGCTCGCCGGATCCCGCGCGGCATGAAGGTGCCGCGGCACTTCACGAACGCCGGCGACGACCCCTACGACTTCGACGAGTGGGAGACGCGAAGCGCGAAGATCGCCAACGAGAATGGCGAGATCGTCTTCGAGCAGACCGACGCCGAGGTTCCGCGATCCTGGTCGCAGCTCGCCACCAACGTCGTCGTCTCCAAGTACTTCCGCGGCCACATCGGCAGCCCCGAGCGCGAGCACAGCGTGCGCCAGCTGATCGACCGCGTGGTCGGTCGACTGCGCGAATGGGGAGAGGCCTCGGGATATTTCAGCAGCGAAGAAGACGCGCAGGCGTTCTCCGACGAGCTCAAGCTCATCGTGCTGACCCAGCGCATGTCGTTCAACAGCCCGGTCTGGTTCAACCTCGGCGTCAAGGACAACCCGCAGCAGGCGAGCGCGTGCTTCATCAACTCCGTCGAGGACACCATGGAATCGATCATGGACCTCGCGAAGACGGAGGCGATGCTGTTCAAGGGCGGCTCGGGAACGGGCTCGAACCTCTCGAAGATCCGCTCGTCGCGCGAGACGCTCGCGGGCGGCGGTACCGCATCGGGCCCGGTCTCCTTCATGCGCGGCTTCGACGCGTTCGCGGGCGTGGTGAAGTCCGGCGGCAAGACGCGCCGCGCCGCGAAGATGGTGATCCTGAACGTCGATCACCCGGACATCATGGAGTTCATCCGCAGCAAATCCGAGGAGGAGAAAAAGGCGCACGCGCTGATCGACGCGGGCTACGACGGCGGCTTCAACGTGCCGGGCGGCGCCTATGACTCCGTCTTCTACCAGAACGCGAACCACTCCGTGCGCGTCACCGATTCGTTCATGCGCTCGGCGAAGGCGGGTGGAAATTGGGAGACCCGCAGCGTCA
>DASPGF010000170.1:0-4517 GCA_035620755.1 Myxococcota bacterium | reverse complement strand
ATCAGCGACATGCTGACACGCATCCGAAACGCTGGAATCGCGCGCAAGGACGAGGCGACGTGCCCGTTCTCGAAGCAGAAGCTCGCGATCGCGAAGGTGCTCGCGGAGGCGGGCTTCCTCGGCGAGGTGCGCACCGAATCGCGCGACGGCCACGCCGTGCTCGTGATCGAGATCCGCTACGACGACCGCGGTCGGCCGATGATCGACGGCATCCGGCGCGTGAGCAAGCCGGGCCGCCGGATCTACGCGGGCGCGGACGCGCTGCCGAAGGTGCGCAGCGGGCTCGGCATCTCCGTGATCTCGACCTCCAAGGGAATCCTCTCCGACGAGGGCGCGCGCGCGGCATCCGTGGGCGGCGAAGTCGTGTGCGAGGTCTGGTAGGCATGTCGCGCATCGGAAGAGCCCCGGTCTCGATTCCGAGCGGCGTCACGGTGGATCTCGTCGGCGACGAGATCCGCGTGAAGGGCCCGAAGGGCAGCCTCAGCGAGCGCGTGCCGAGCGACATCAGCGTGCGCATCGAGAACTCCGAGGTCGTGTTCGCGCGATCGGACGACCACCGCGATCGCCGCGCGTTGCACGGCATGGCGCGCGCGCTCGTGGCCAACATGATCCACGGCGTCACGCAGGCGTTCGTCAAGGAGCTCGAGATCCAGGGCGTCGGCTATCGCGCGGAGGCGAGCGGCAAGACGCTGAAGCTCAGCGTGGGCTACTCGCATCCCGTGGACCTCGCGATTCCCGAGGGCCTCAAGGTCTCGGTCGATCGCAACGTGATCGTGAAGATCGAAGGCATCGACGCGCGGCGCGTCGGCCAGTTCGCCGCGGACGTGCGTTCGGTGCGGCCGCCCGAGCCCTACAAGGGCAAGGGCATCCGCTACGTCGACGAGCGCGTGCGGCGCAAGGTGGGGAAGGCCGGAGCGGCCGGAGGGTAGGCGGCGGTGAAGCGAAAGATCAAGAACGCGCAGGTAAAGGCTTGGACAGCCCGGCGCGCGCGCACGCGGCGCAAGATCGAGGGATCCGACCGCCCGCGGCTCACGGTCTACCGCAGCGCGAAGCACATCTACGCGCAGATCGTGGAGGCCGACACGGGCCGCACGATCCTCTCCGTGTCGTCGCGCTCGAAGCAGGTGATGGGAGACGTCGCCGCCACGGGCAACGTCGCGGCGGCGAAGCTCGTCGGCAAGGCGGTGGCGGCCGCCGCGCTCGAGCGGAAGATCGACCGGGTCGTCTTCAACCGGAACGGGTTCTTGTTTCACGGGCGCGTGAAGGCGCTCGCCGAGGCTGCGCGCGAGGCCGGCCTCCAGCTCTGATCCGCGCGCGGATTCCAAATCGAGGGTGACCCAGAGAAATGCGAAACGAGCACATCAATCCCAATGATTACGAGCTGACCGATCGCGTGGTCCACATCAACCGCGTGGCCAAGGTGGTCAAGGGCGGGCGCCGCTTCAGCTTCAGCGCGCTGGTGATCGTCGGCGACGGCGACGGCGTGGTCGGCGCCGGCTACGGCAAGGCGGGCGAGGTGCCCGAGGCCATCCGCAAGGGGGTCGAGCGCGCGCGCATGTCGCTGCTGCGCGTGCCGCTCGTCGACGGCACGCTGCCGCACGAGATCATCGGCCACTTCGGAGCCGCGAAGGTGCTGATGCGGCCGGCATCGGCGGGAACGGGCGTGATCGCAGGCGGGCCGGTGCGCGCGGTGCTCGAGAGCGCGGGCGTGCGGGACGTGCTCACGAAGACGCTCGGCACGAGCAACCCCAACAACGTGGTGCGCGCGACGATGAGCGCGCTCGAGGAGCTGCGCGATCCCGCGGAGCGCAAGCGCCAGCTGGGGCGGGCATGAGCGGCAAGGCTCTCGTGAGGGTTCGCTGGGTGCGCAGCGCGATCGGCTTCGATCGCGGACAGCGCGCCACGCTCGCGGGGCTCGGCCTGCGGCGGCTGCACCAGACCGTGGAGCTCGAAGACACGCCGGCGGTTCGCGGCATGATCGCCAAGGTGAGCCACCTCGTCGTCGTGGAGGAAGACTGATGCTTGAGCGACTCGCGCCGCGTCGAGGAGCCACGCGCCCCGCCAAGCGCGTCGGTCGCGGGCCGGGCTCCGGCACGGGCAAGACCTCGGGCCGCGGTACCAAGGGCCAGGGCAAACGCTCGCCGGGCCGCGAGACGCCGTTCGGCTTCGAGGGCGGACAGATGCCGCTCGCGCGGCGGCTGCCCAAGCGCGGCTTCCACAACCCCCACTCCGTCGAGTACCAGATCGTGAACCTCGCCTCGCTCGGCGTTTTCGAGCCCGGCGCGACGGTCGACGCCGCGGCGCTGCTCGAGCGCGGCCTGATCCGGCGCGGCCGCGGCGGGGTCAAGATCCTCGGCCAGGGCGACGCGCCGAAGCGGCTCAAGCTCCAGGTCGACCGCGTGAGCGAGAGCGCGCGCAAGAAGATCGAGGCGGCCGGCGGGAGCGTCGAGCTGCGCCCATGATCGGCGGCGTCCAGAACATCGCGCGCATCAAGGAGCTCCGGAACCGCATCGCGTTCACCTTCGGCATGCTCGCCGTCTACCGGCTCGGCGCGTTCGTGGTCACGCCGGGCATCAATGCCGAGGTGATCCGAGATTTCTTCCAGCAGATGCAGGGCACGATGTTCGGGCTGTTCAGCATGTTCTCGGGCGGCGCGCTCGAGCAGCTCTCGATCTTCTCGCTCGGCATCATGCCCTACATCAGCGCGTCGATCATCCTCCAGCTGCTGACGGTCGTGATCCCGCATCTCGACGCGCTCAAGAAGGAGGGCGAGCAAGGGCGCAAGAAGATCAACCAATACACCCGCTACGCGACGATCGGGCTGTCGATGTTCCAGAGCATGCTGATCGCGGTCGCGCTCGAGAAGGGGCAGTTCGGCGAGGGCGCGGTCGCGTTTCCAGGCTGGGGCTTCCGCTTGATGTGCATGGTCACGCTCACCACCGGCACCGCGTTCATCATGTGGCTCGGAGAGCAGATCACCGAGCGCGGCATCGGCAACGGCATCTCGCTGATCATCTTCGCGGGCATCATCATCAACATTCCGTCGGGAATCATGCAGCTGTGGCAGCTGATCCGGACCGACCAGTTCAGCATCCTCCAGGCGCTCACCTTCGCGGCGATCGGCGTGGCGGTGACCGCGTTCGTGGTGGTGGTGGAGCGCGGGCAGCGGCGGATTCCGATCCAGCACGCGCGGCGCGTGGTCGGAAAACGCGTCCAGCAGGGCGGCATGAGCTACTTCCCGCTGCGCGTGAACACCGCGGGCGTGATCCCCGCGATCTTCGCCTCGTCGCTGCTGCTGTTCCCGTTCACGATCGGGCAGTTCACCGACGCTCCGGAGATCCAGCGCTTCATCGACACCTACATGAACCCGGCGAGCCTGGTCTACGAGAGCATCTACATCGGCCTGATCATCTTCTTCTGTTACTTCTACACCGCGATCATGATCAACCCGGACGACGTGGCGGAGAACATCAAGAAGAGCGGCGCCTACGTGCCGGGCATCCGGCCGGGCAAGAACACCGCGGACTACATCAACCGCGTGCTCACGCGCGTGACGCTCGTCGGCGCGATCTACATGTCGGCAATCTGCGTGCTGCCGACCGTGCTCGCGGTCGAGATGGGAATCCCGTTCTACTTCGGCGGAACCGCGCTGCTGATCGTCGTGGGCGTCGGCCTCGACACCATCAGCCAGATCGAGGCGCACCTGGTGTCGCGGCAGTACGAGGGGTTCGTGCGCGGCACCCGGATCCGCGGGAGGCTCGGCCAGTAGTGGGTGCGCGCCGCATGTTGCTACTCGGCCCACCCGGCGCCGGCAAGGGCACGCAGGCGCTGCGCTTGGTCGAGCGGCTCGGAGTCCCGCAGATCTCGACCGGCGACATGCTGCGCGAGGCGGTCGCGGCGGGGACCGCCACCGGGCTGCAGGCACGCTCCTACATGGAGCGCGGGGCGCTCGTGCCGGATGCGGTGGTGATCGCGGTCGCCGAGCAGCGGCTCGCGCAGCGCGACGCGCAGGCGGGGTTCGTGCTCGACGGCTTCCCGCGAACCGTTGCGCAGGCCGAGGCGCTCGACGCGCTGATGCGGCGCACGGGCACGCCGCTCGAGCGCTGCGTGGTGCTCGTGGTCGACGAGGACACGCTGGTCGCGCGGCTGCTGCGGCGCGCGCAGATCGAGGCGCGCAGCGACGACAGCGACGCGACGATCCGCACGCGCATGGCGGTCTACCGCGAGCAGACCGCGCCGCTGATCGACTACTACCGCGGGCGCGGCATCCTGCGCGAGGTCGACGGGCTCGGCAGCGTGGAAGAGATCGCCAAGCGGATCGAGGAGGCCCTCGCGTGATGGCGTTCGGCGAGCGGATTCCGATCAAGACCCGGCGCGAGGTCGAGCTGATCCGCGAGGCGGCCCGGCACGTCGCCGAGATCCTGCTCGAGCTCCGGGAGCGCGCGGTCGACGGGGTGAGCACCGCCGACCTCGACCGCCACGCGGCCCGGGCGATCGAGGAGCGGGGTGTCGAATCC
>DASPGF010000169.1:0-5811 GCA_035620755.1 Myxococcota bacterium | reverse complement strand
GCCGGCGCACGCCCGCGTGCGCCGGATGCCGCCGGCACAGCTGATCGCTCGGAGCACCGTGCCAAGCCCGGTCTGCCGCAGCTCCGGCCGCCGCGGCCGATCCCGCTGCGGCTGCTCGAGGCCGCCGCCCGCCCGAGCTGGAGCCGCCGGCTAGGCGCTCCAGTCTACATCGGTTCGAGCGCGCGGGATAGTCGACACCGCGCGAGCCTTCCGGCCGACGAAGAGGCGCCGAACGCCCTTCGGTCCGCGGCTTTCGGCACGCCGCGCGCAGGCTCCCCGGCCGCGCGCGAAACCGCGAGCACGTGCGCGGTTGGGCTCGAGCTCGCGCGCTCGAACCGATCTCTCGAGCCCCGGAAATCTGCTATGGATCGCCGCCATCCCAGGTGCCGAGCGGCGCGCGCGAGCGCCTAACGCCGCCGTTCGACGCGCGCCAAGCGCACGAGGAGAACCGCGAGATGAGCATCGGCCGTGGCATCGGCAATCGCATCGGGAAGCGCGTCGCGCATCGCATCGCCCGTCGGCGGGGAGCCGCAGCGGCCGCGTGCCTGCTGCTTTGGGCCTCGCCGCTGCTCGCTCCGACGGAGACTCGCGCCGCCGAGAAGAAGCCCAAGCCCAAGCTCGTCGCGGTCGACGACGCTTTCCGGCTTCGCGACGTCGGCGATCCGCGCGTCTCGCCCGATGGACGCTGGATCGCGTACACGGCCGCGACCGACGACCTCGAGGAGGACGAGTCGCGCAGCCAGGTCTGGATGGTTCCGAGCGCGGGCGGCGAGGCGATCGCAGTCACCGCCGAGGACGAGGATTCGTCGTCGCCGCGCTGGAGCCCCGACGGTCGCTACCTGGGCTTTCTATCACAGCGGGGCGAGGGAAAGACCCAGGTCTGGACGCTGTTTCGCGAGGGCGGCGAGGCCGTGCAGCTCACGGAGACCGCGCAGGACGTCGAGGCCTTCGAGTGGTCGCCCGACGGCAAGCGCATCGCGCTGGTGCTGCAGGACGCCTCGCCCGAGGAGCTCGACGCCAAGCGCGCCGAAGAGAGCGGCGAGGTCTACGAGGAGAAGACGCCGCCGCCCTGGGTGATCACCCGCAAGCAGTTCAAGCTCGACTACGTGGGCTACCTCGACAGCCGACGTACACACATCTACGTGCTCGACGTCGCGAGCCGCGAGCTGCGCCAGATCACTTCGGGCGACTTCGACGACAGCGATCCGGCGTGGTCCCCCGACGGCGCGCGCATCGCATTCGCGAGCAACCGCAGCGAGAGCCCCGACGACAACTACAACACCGACATCTGGGTGGTCGGCGTCGATGGAGGCGCGCGCGGCGCGAAGCTGCTGCAGATCACGACGAACCCGGGCCCCGACGAGATGCCGAGCTGGAGCCGCGACGGCGCGCGCATCGCGCATCTCTCGAACACCGAGACCGCGAAGTCACTCTACGCGACCAATCACCTCGCGGTCTCCTCCGCAGCGGGCGGCCAGACGACGCTGCTCACGCGCGAGCTCGATCGCATGATCTTCTCGCCGCGCTTCTCGCGAGTCGACGATGCGATCTACTTCCTGCTCGAGGACAGCGGCGAGCTGAACTTCGCGCGCGTCGCGAGCGCGGGCGCGCCCGTCGAGCGCCTCGTGAGCGGCGCGCGCGTGGTCACCGCCTTCGATCAGGGTGCGACGGGCGAGCTCGCGCTGCTGGTCTCCGACCCGCAGCAGCCCGCCGAGGTGTTCGCGTTCCGAGCGGGCAATCTCGAACGGCGCAGCCACGTCAACGACGAGGTGGTCGCCTCGCTGCGGCTCGGCTCCGTCGAGGAGATCCGCTTCGCGAGCCGCGACGGTACAAAGATCGAGGCGTTCGTCGTCAAGCCGCCGGATTTCTCCGCGCGCCGCCGCTATCCCGGAATCCTCAACATCCACGGCGGCCCGCAGGCGCAGTTCGATTACGGCTTCAGCTTCGAGGCGCAGCTCTACGCGTCGAACGGCTACGTGGTCGTGATGCCGAACCCACGCGGCTCGACGGGCTACGGCCAGGCGTTCTGCCTCGCGATCTGGCAGGACTGGGGCGGACCGGATTTCGACGATGTGATGGGCGCGGTCGACGCGGTCGTCGAGAAGCGCTGGGTCGATCCGAACAAGCTCGGCGTGACGGGCTGGTCGTACGGCGGCATGCTCACCAACCACGTGATCACCAAGACCGACCGCTTCAAGGCGGCCGCGACGGGCGCGAGCGCGACGCTCTACGTGGTCAACTTCGGACACGACCAGTACCAGCGCTGGTGGCGGGACGAGCTCGGCCTGCCCTGGCAAACCGCGAGCCGCGAGCTCTACGACCGGCTCTCGCCGTTCAACCGCATCGAGAACGTCACGACGCCGACCCTGATCCTCGGCGGCAAGGAGGATTGGAACGTTCCCATCATCAACTCCGAGCAGCTCTACCTCGCGCTGAAGCTCCGCGGTGTACCCACCGAGCTCGTCGTCTACCCCGACGAGTTCCACGGCATCGACACGCCGACCCACGCGAAGGATCTCTACGAACGCTATCTGGCCTGGTTCGGCCACTACCTCAAGGGCGAGAAGGCGCCGAAGGCCGACTGACGATTCCACACCCTTCGCGGCGCCGCGGCGCTCGCCGAGCGGCGTCGCAGCAGCCACGGCTGACCGACTGGAGGCGACCCCCGATGAAGCGCTCCCTCGCACTGCTCGCGATGCCGCTGCTGCTGCTCGCTGCGGGCGCGCGCGCCGAAGACGCGAGTCCCGCCAAGCGGAAGGCCGTCGCCATCGTCGAGCGCCAGCGCGCCGAGATGATCTCGCAGTCCGATCAGATCTGGGCGTTTGCGGAGACCGCGCTGCGCGAGACGCGCTCGGCCGCGCTGCTCGCAGATTACGCGCAAGCGCAGGGCTTCCGCGTCGAGCGCGGCGTCGCGGAGCTGCCGACCGCGTTCATCGCGAGCTACGGCAGCGGGCGGCCGATCATCGCCGTGCTCGGGGAATACGACGCGCTGCCGGGCATCTCGCAGAAGGCGCAGGCCACACAGGAACCCTTCGAGACCGGCGCTGCAGGGCACGGCTGCGGCCACAACCTGTTCGGCCCCGCGAGCCTCGCAGCCGCGGTCGCGATCAAGGAGCTCATCCAGTCCGGCGAGCTCGACGGCACGATCCGCTTCTACGGCACGCCCGCCGAAGAAGACGTCGGTGGCAAGGTCTACATGGTCCGCGCGGGGCTCTTCGACGACGTCGACGTTGCGCTGGCGTGGCATCCGAGCGACGAGACGCGCGTCGACACCGACAGCAGCCAGGCGATGGTCGATTTCGCGGTCGAGTTCCGCGGCCGCTCGGCACACGCGGCGAACGATCCCTGGAACGCGCGCAGCGCGCTCGACGGCGCCGAGCTGTTCACCCATGCGATCAATCTGATGCGCGAGCACGTGCCGCCGACCGTGCGCATGCACTACGTGATCGCGGATGGCGGCAACGTGCCCAACGTCGTACCCGACTACGCAAAAGTGTGGTGCTGGATGCGGGACAGCAAGCACGAGCGCGTCGACAAGCTCGTCGAGCGGGCGCGCGCGGCGGCCGAAGGCGCGGCGCTCGCAACCGGCACGCAGAGCCGCTTCACGATCCAGTCGGGCAGCTACGAGATGCTCGTGAATCGCGCGGGCGCGAAGCTCGTGCACGCGAATTTGAGCTGGCTCGGCCCGCTCGCGTTCAGCGAGACCGATCAGCAGTTCGCGCGCGAGCTGCAGCGCGCGACGGACGTCGAGGTCGCCGGGCTGCGCAGCGAGCTCGAGCCGCTCGACCTCACGCCGCGCGACCCCGAAGGCGGCTCGACCGATCTCGCCGACGTGAGCTGGGTGGTGCCGACCCTCTACCTCTCGGCGACGACCGCCGCGTACGGCGCGCCGTGGCACGCCTGGCCCGTGGTCGCGGCGAGCGGCATGAGCATCGGCCACACGGGAATGGTCCACGCCGCCAAGGCGTTGAGCGCGACGATGGTCGACCTCTACGAGCGGCCCGAGACGCGCGCCGCGATCGCGCGCGAGTTCGAGGAGCAGACCCGGGACACCGAGCTGCGCTTCTACATTCCCGACGGGCCGCCTCCGATTCCGGCGAGCTCGCAGACGCGCTGACGAGCATGCGCCGCCACGCGCTGGCGATCGTCGCGGGCATCGCGCTCTCGGGAGCCGCGCACGCAGCGGTCGAGCTGCGAACGCTCGGCGGCCCCGACGACCCGCTTCGCGCGGAGTGCGAGCGCTGCGCCGAGGGCGACTACTTCCTCGACAACGGAGCGCTCGAGATCGCGGTCGGGGCCTCGCACCGCCGCGACGAATCCTTCTACCGCTTCGCGACCGCGGACGCGTACGGCAGCATCGTCTTCTGCCGGCCGCGCGGCTCGACGGCGCGCGGCGACGCGATGCTCGGCACCCCGTATCTGCGCATTGGCAACACCACGCACCACCTCGTCTACGAGGAGGTCCGGGTCGACGACGTTGGGGTCGGGCACCCGACGCCCCGCGCGCGCATCCGGGCGAGCGTCGAACGCGAGCTCGGCGGGGGCGCGCGCGTGCGGTTCGAGGTGCGCTACGAGATCGAAGACGCCTCGCCGCGGATCGGCGTGCGCTTGCGCGCAACCAATGTCGGCTCGCGGACGCTCGACGGGCTGATCTACGCGCTGTTCTTCGACCCGCACCAGATCTACGACTTCAGCCCGGCCGACCACGCCGCGCACCGCGCGCTCGCGTTTCGCGGCTATCCGCGTGCGAGCCACCTGCTCGCGTGGATCGACCCGACACCGCGTGTGGCAGCGAGCGAGGACCGCTACGGATGGGACGGCGGCATGCTGCTGCCCGATCCCGTATCGATCCGGCTCGAGCCCGGCGCGAGCGACGAGCGGCACTACGCGCTCGTCGCGGGCAGCGACAGCGCCACCGTGCTCGCGCGCGCGTACCGCGAGCTCGCGGTCACCTCCCACCGCGTGATGCTCGAGCCCGAGAGCGCCTCGCGCGACTTCTACGAGGTCGCGATCCGCGAAGCGGGCTCGCAGTCAATCTTCTACCGCGCGTTTCGCGATCGCCCCGAGCCGCTCGCGATCGAGCTGCCAGCGGGCGCGTACGTGGCGCGTGCGAATTTCTTTCCGGGCGTCGACGAGTGCAGTTTCACGGTGCCATCCGCGGGCGGTCGAGCCTGCGCGCTGCGCGACCCGCCGCTCGGCAGGGCGAGGTTCCGCATCGTCGACGGCGCGGGCCGCTTCGTTCCGGGCAAGTTGTCGTTTCACGGCATCGAAGAGACGCGATCGCCGTATTTCCGACCCGTGAATCCCGCCTACGACGACGGCTACTGGGAGTCCTACAAGAACTCCGTCTACCCCGAGCGCGGCGGCAGCGAGGTCGCGTTGCCGGTCGGCCGTTACCGCGTCGTCGCATCGAGAGGCCCCGAGTACGCGATCGACGAGCGCATCGTGGAGATCGACGCCGAGCGCGTCGAGGATCTCGCGCTTCGCATCGAGCGCGCGATCGATCGATCCGACCTGATCTCGATGGACTCGCACCTTCACACGCTCGAGTCCGACGGATCCGTCGACATCGCAGCGAAGGTCCGAGCGATCGTCGCCGAAGGCGTCGAGGTCGCGATCGCAACCGATCACAACTTCCCGGTCGACTACCGCCCGGCGCTCGCGGCGCTCGGCCTCGAGGGCGAGCTCATCGCGTTCACGGGCGCCGAAGTAACGGTTCCCGAGCGCCTCGACTACAACACCTACCCGATGCAGCTCTGCACCGAGCCGCCCATCGCGACCTGCCCCCGCCTTGGAGGGGCCGGGGCGGGA
>DASPGF010000168.1:0-5446 GCA_035620755.1 Myxococcota bacterium | reverse complement strand
ACGCCGCGCCTCCGGCGGCTGTTCGCGCGCTACCTCTCGTTGCGCGGCTGACGCGTCCGCGCTGCCGCACGCGGAGCGGCCGGAGGCCTCGGCGCGCGCGTTTCGACCCGGGTAGACTCCCGGCGCCCAAGGGCTGTGGCGGCGGAAGCTCGAAGCGAGGTGACTGCAATGGCCGACCGGAACGTGTTCGAAGACGCGGTGGCGCGCGTGGAGCGCATCGGTGCGATCGCGGGCGTCTCGCCCGAAGTGATCGACGCGCTGCGCCAACCCAAGGCGGTGTTGACCGCGGATCTGCCCGTGCGCATGGACGACGGCTCGACGCGCCACTTCGTCGGCTACCGCTGCCGCTACAACGACGCGCTCGGGCCCACCAAGGGAGGCATCCGCTTCCACCCGGGGGTGAATCTCGCGGAGGTGCAGGCGCTCGCGCTCTGGATGAGCATCAAGTGCGCGGTGGTCGGCGTTCCGTATGGCGGCGCCAAGGGCGGCGTCGCGGTCGATCCGGAGCAGCTCTCGCCGCGCGAGCTCGAGCGGCTGTCGCGCGCCTACATGCGCGCGATGGCGGGCTTCGTGGGGCCGATGGTCGACATCCCCGCGCCCGACGTCTACACCAACGCGCTGATCATGGGCTGGATGGCCGACGAGTACGAGACGATCCTGCGCGCCAAGGCCCCCGCGGTGATCACCGGCAAGCCGATCCCGCTCGGCGGCAGCTTCGGGCGCGAGGAGGCAACCGGCCGCGGCGCGTTCATCGTGATCCAGCAGTACGCGAAGAAGGAGGGCCTCGATCCGACACAGACGAGAGTCGCACTGCAGGGCTTCGGCAACGCCGGCTACCACGTGGCGCGGCTGCTCGACGAGGCGGGCTACCCGATCGTCGCAGTGAGCGATTCGAAGGGCGGCATCTACTGCGAGAGCGGCTTCGACGTCGAGAGCCTCTACCTGCACAAGCAGAGCACGCGTCAGCTCGCGGGCGCCGGCCGCGACGCGAACGGTGCGAGCTGCGAGTACGAGTCGATCTCGAACGCGCAGCTGCTCGAGCTCGACGTCGAGCTGTTGATTCCCGCCGCGCTCGAAGCGGTGATCACGCCCGAGAACGTCGACCGCATCCGCGCGCCGCTGATCGCGGAGGTCGCGAACGGGCCGATCGTGAGCGAGGTCGACGCGAAGCTGCAGCAGCGCAGCATCACCGTGCTGCCGGACGTGCTCGCGAATGCAGGCGGCGTCACGGTGAGCTACTTCGAGTGGGTGCAGAATCTGCAGGGCTACGCGTGGGCGCTCGACGAGGTGCGAGCGCGCCTGCACGAATTCCTCTCGCGCGCGTTCGACGAGATCTGGGACCTTCACGGCCGGGAAGGCGGCTCGCTGCGCGACGCCGCCTACACGGTCGCGCTGCGGCGCATCGCGGCTGCGATCGAGGCGCAGGGAACGCGCGCCTTCTTCTCGGGCTCGTGATGCCGAAGCGGGTCGCCGCGCCCTTGCTGCGCTTCCTCGGCCTCGCCGACGGCCCCACGGCCGGCGCTGCCCCCTCACGCGACGCCGGCGACACCGAGTCGGTGCGGCGCATCGCGAGCCAGCTCGAGCGGCTCGACGCGAGCCGCGCCAAGTACCTCGCGGCGTTCGCGTACGTGCTCGCGCGGATCGCGCACGCCGACCTCGACATCGACGCAGCCGAGACCTCCGAGATGGAGCGCTCGCTCGCCGCGATCTCGGATCTCTCCGAGGGCGAGCGCGCGCTCGTGGTGGAGATCGCCAAGAGCCAGGCGCGCTTGCTCGGCGGCACCGAGAACTACGTGGTCACGCGCGAGTTTCGCGCGATCTCGACGCCCGAGCAGCGCTGGCGGCTGCTGCAGTGCCTGTACGCGGTCGCGGCCGCCGACGGGTCGATCTCGACCATCGAGAGCTCCGAGCTCGTCGCGATCGCCGAGGAGCTCGGCTTCACGCGAGCCGAAGCCAACGCGCTGCGGCGCCAATACCGCGAGAAGCTCTCCGTCCTCCAGCCCAAGCCCTGATCCGGTCAGCCACGCCCCGTCCAGAGGCGAACTCCGTCATTAGAAAGCGGAACTGCCCAGGCGGCCCATGACCCGATCAATGGGCCCCGGCCAGCGGCGGACCTCGCAATCGAAAGCGGAACTGCCCGGGCTAGTGGCGCGTGAGCAGCAGCGTGCGCGGGTCGAGCGCGACGTGGAGATCGGAGACGTCGGGGTTGTCGTGATCCTTGAGCGCGCGCAGCAGCACGGTGTCGCCGCCGGGCTCGAGCGCGAGGATCACGCTCACGAGGTCCTCGACGTGCGCGAGCGACGACGGCGGCCGCGGCACGCGCTCGTCGCGCGCCGAGGCCGAGAGCCAGACCTCCGCGGCGAGCTCGCCCGCGAGCTCCTTCAGATCGAGAAAATCCTGCCGCGAGATGGTCTCGAACTCGAGCCCCTCGATCACCACCAGCGACGGCGGCCCCGAGGTCGCGGACTCGAGCTTGACGGCCTCGCGCAGCTTCGCGGTCGTCAGCGCGTTGCGCGGGTAGACGCGGATGCTGCGGTTGCGATCGATGTCGACGTGCACCTGCGCCTCGTCCTCGAGGTGCGCGGTGGCCGCGAGATCCTCGAAGACCGTGTCGTAGTGGTCGCGAATGTGGGAGACCGTGTGCGCCATCGAGACGTGGAGCACGCGGCCCGATCGCAGCAGCTCGTCGAGCGCGACACCGACGAGGAACGACGCCTTGCCGACGCCGTGGCCCGCGACGACGACTCCGAGGTTGCCGGGTCCCAACCCGCCGTTGAGGCCCCTCTCGAGCAGCCGCAGCGGGCTGCGCGCGTTCAGGAATTTTCGATACACGCTGGGCTCCTCGATCTACTCTTCGTCGTCGACGATCCGCGAGCCGTACTTCTCCTTGAGCTCCTTCTGCACTTCGGCGGGCGCGGGCAGATAGCGCGCGAACTCCATCGTGAACTCGGCCGTGCCCTGGGTCATGGAGCGCAGGTCGGTCGCGTACCCGAACATCTCGGCGAGCGGCACCTCCGATTCGATGCGCGAAGTGCCCGCGGTTTCGGTCGTGCCGATCACGGTACCACGGCGCTGCATGATCGTCTTGAGGATCGCGCCCTGGTGCTCGGCGGGCCCCTCGACCTCGAGCT
Organism: Myxococcota bacterium; assembly: GCA_035620755.1. Classification (GTDB taxonomy): domain Bacteria; phylum Myxococcota_A; class UBA9160; order UBA9160; family SMWR01; genus JACZVU01. Next base: position 2,315 of record DASPGF010000168.1, on the reverse strand, counting down.
TCATCACGGGCTCGAGCACGATCGGCTTGGCCTTCGGATACGCCTGGCGGAACGCGCCGCGAGCCGCCGCCTGGAACGCCATCTCCGACGAGTCGACGCTGTGGGCCTTGCCGTCGTCGACGACCACGCGCACGCCGATCACCGGGAAGCCGATCAGCCGCCCCTTCTCCATGCACTGCAGGAAGCCCTTCTCGACGGCCGGGATGTACTCCGTGGGGATCGCGCCGCCCTTGACCTCGCTCGCGAATTCGAAGGCGTCGGAGCCGTTCTCGAGCGGCTCGATGCGGCCGCCGACGCGGCCGTACTGACCCGAGCCGCCGGTCTGCTTCTTGTGCGTGTAATCGAAGTCGGCGCGCTGCGAGATCGTCTCGCGGTAGGCGACCTGCGGCGCGCCCGTCGAGACCTCGCAGCCGTACTCGCGCTTCATGCGCTCGACGTAGACGTCGAGGTGGAGCTCGCCCATGCCCGAGATCACGGTCTCGTTGCTCTCGGGATCGACGCGCGCGCGGAACGTCGGATCCTCGCGCACGAAGCGGCCGAGCGCCTTGCTCATGTTGTCGACGGTCTTCTTGTCGACGGGCTTGATCGCGATCGAGATCACGGGCTCAGGGACGTGCATCGAGGTCATCGAGATCTGCACCGACTCGTCGGTGAAGGTGTCGCCCGACGCGCAGTCGATCCCGAACAGCGCGACGATGTCGCCCGCCGCGGCTTCCTCGATGTCCTCCATCGAGTTGGCGTGCATGCGCACCAGCCGCCCGACCTTGTGGCGCTTCTTGGTGCGGCTGTTGATGATGCTCGAGCCCTTGCTGATCGAGCCCTGGTAGACGCGGATGTAGGTGAGCTGGCCGTAACGGCCGTCCTCGAGCTTGAACGCGAGCGCCACGAGCGGCTTGTTGGGGTCGCTCGCGAGCGTCAGCGAGGCCTCGTCGTTCGACAGATCGACGCCCGTGTTCTCGCAGTCGAGCGGGCTCGGCAGGTAGCGGTTGACCGCGTCGAGCAGCGGCTGCACGCCCTTGTTCTTGTACGCCGAGCCGAGAAAGACCGGCGTGAGCTCCATCGAGAGCGTGGCCTTGCGCACGGCCTCGTGGATCAGCTGCGGAGTGACGCGCTCTTCGAGGATCGCCTCCATGAGCGGGTCGGAGAACATCGAGACCGTGTCGAGCATGGTCTCGCGCGCGATCTCGGCCTCGTCGCGGAGCTCCGCGGGAATCTCCTTGGAGACGGGATGCTCGCCGTTGTCGCCCTCGAAGTACCACGCCTTCATCTCGACCAGGTCGATCACGCCCTCGAACTTCGCCTCGAGGCCGATCGGTAGCTGCATCATCACGGCGTTGTGCTGCAGCTTCTCGCGCAGCTGCTCGGTGACGCGCGCGGGGTTCGCGCCCGAGCGGTCGAGCTTGTTGACGAACGCGATGCGCGGGACCTTGTAGCGGCGCATCTGGCGATCGACCGTCATCGACTGCGACTGCACGCCCGCGACGCCGCACAGAACCAGCACCGCGCCGTCGAGCACGCGCAGCGCCCGCTCCACCTCGATCGTGAAGTCGACGTGGCCGGGCGTGTCGATCAGGTTGACGTGGTGGCCGCTCCACATCGCGTGGGTCGCGGCGCTCTGGATCGTGATGCCGCGCTCGCGCTCGAGCTCCATCGAATCCATGGTCGCGCCGACCTCGTCCTTGCCCTTCACCTCGTGGATCGCGTGAATCCGCCCGGTGTAGAACAGGATGCGCTCGGTGAGCGTGGTCTTACCGGAATCGATGTGCGCGCTGATTCCGATGTTTCGGATTCGGGTCAGGTCGTGGATCATCTCAGCCTCGGATGATGCGGGCGCGCGCCGAGGGCTGCGCGCCGCACTGCTGGGCGGGTTCGGTGAGTGCCCACCCGTTGCCAAACGTGTCGGAAGCTCCGGTCGATCGCCCCCACGGGGGTTCTGCAGGGCTCGACCGGAAGCTGTACCGGTCCTCCAGTCGCAGTGATGCTCTGATCGCGGGGGCGACTCCAGCGCGCACCCTTCGGTTCGAGGACCGCGTAAGTTGAGACATTGCACGCCAAACGTCAAGTCGAGCGGCTCAGCGGGTATGCGAGCGGTCTCCGACTCGGCCGCGCGGCGTCGCAGGCTGACCGAACGCGAGCGTGTGCGGCGGGATGCTCTCGGTGACGAGCGAGCGAGCGCCGATCACGCTGTGCGGGCCGATCGTCACACCGCGCAGGATCGTGACGTCCGACGCGACCCACACGCAATCACCGATCGCCACGGGCTGCACGATCTCCGCGCGCTCGTCGTCGAGGTCGTGCTGATCCGCGTCGAAGAC
>DASPGF010000167.1:0-3263 GCA_035620755.1 Myxococcota bacterium | reverse complement strand
AGCCACGAGTCCGCGAGCGCGCGGTCCAGCACCGCGTCGTTGTTGTCGAAGCCCTCGAGGATCGCGCTCCAGAGGTCGCGCCCACCGGCCTCCCACCACTCGGGGCTCGGGTTCTCGAAGTCGATCGCGAGACGCACCATCTCAGACATCGGCAATCCCCCTGCTCGATCGCGCATCCCACGAAGCGGTGGTCGTCATTGCACCCTCGCCACCGGTGCCGGCCGCCAGGTGCCGTCGAGCGCCGCGGTCTTCGGCCAGTAGAGCCGCATCACCACGTAGATCGGACCGTCGGCTGCGGGCAGCCAGTTCGATTCCCACTGCGCGCCGGGCGAGTCCTTCTGGATGTAGAGGGTGATCGAGCCGTCGGCATTCTTTCGGAGGCTCGGAAGCATTGGCGAGTTGATGAGATAGCGATCGAGCGGATTCGCGACCAGGAGCTGCGTCTTCGCGTCGTACATCGTGACCGACCAGAACGCGTTGCTAGGCGGAAGCTGCCCGGCCGGGAAGGTCAGCGTGTAGCGATTCTCGCTGCAATCGGGCTTGTTGCCTTCGCTATCGGCCGCCAGCATCGGATACAAGGCCTCGACGGAGTCGTTGCCGTAGATCCCCGCCATCGCAGCTGCGGCGCGCAGCGTCCAGTCTCCCGCGTACGCCTGCCGGTCGCCGAAGCCAGCGGTGGTTACACGCCAGCCGTTCTCGTCCTTTCCGAGGTTGGCGACCTTCTGCTTGATCTTCTCCACTCCGCTCTTCATCCCGATCGTGATCGCGGCCTTCTGATCCGGCGTGAGCTCTTCGATGCGAAACGGCTTGCCGGCCGCGATTCCGATCTTCGCGAACCGGGCCCTCAGCGGCAGCTCGACGCTCGCGGGCCCCGTGGCCGGGGCAAACTGCAGCACGAAGTTCAGATACGCGAAGGGATCGGAGTCGGCCCGCTGCTTGTCGATCTTCGGCCACTCGATCTTCGGAGCGGGCGGCATCACGCGTTTGCCCTCGAATTTCGAGAGCGTCTCGCCGCGATAGCCGGCCTGGATCTTCTTCACGTTCTCGATGTCGCTCGGATCGAAGAGCTGCGTGCGAATGATCGCCATCGAGAATTCCGTCTCGCTGTGGAAGACGCTTGCGATTCGCGCGGGCTTCTCACCCGTCCAGCCCGGGCCGGCGATCATGTGGCACGCAGCGCCGTTGCCCGTCGAGCGGCTCCCGATGTAGCCATAGTTGAACGTGTACATATCGACGAGCTGCACCGAGAAGTAGCGCGACTTCTCGATCTCGGGATGGCAGAGCACGTACGGCTCCGCGCGCAGGTCCATCGCGACGAACGAGTACGGCGTATCGCTATTGGGCGTGACGACCGCCGTGTCCGTGGGCGTGTAGACGCGGGCCGTGTTGTAGATCTGGTTGAAGGGAGCCTTGTACTCCGCCGAGGCGACGTCGACGAAGTACTCGTAGAAGACCGCGTAATTCATGACCATGGGGAAGCCGTAGATGAAAGCCTCCTCCGCGAGCTGCGCCCATTCGGACGCCTCACCTGTCGTCGGTCGCGGCTCGGCTCGCGATCTCCCCGGACTCCCCGGAACCAGCACGCCGAGCGCTGCAATGACGAGGCACGCGCGCAACCCGCTCATGGATGTCACGGATCGTCTCCTTGTCGAAGTGCCCTCAGACGGCTGCGAGCCGTGCCGCGCGCTTCGCGCTGCCTCGCCGCTACTTCTCTTCTTCGCCAGGTAGCTCGTGATCAGGTTCCGACCAGCGGCCCAGTCGGGCCGTTCTCGAAGCTCGCCGTCGAAGCGCGCGGAATCCGCAGGCGCCGACGAGGCCGGCCTCGGCCGCGCCCGAGCGTAGCGCTCCGAACCTCGAAAGCCACCGAGCTCGCGCGCGGTTACGCAAGCCGCGGTATATGCGGCAGCGACGAGCTGGCGCCAGATCGCGACACGCCTCGCCAGATCCTCCACGCACCCGCGCAACCGGGCGTTTCGCGCGCTACCGCGCCGCGCGTTCGCGCCCTACCGCGCCGCGCGTTCGCGCGCCACCAGATCGAACAGGCGCTGCTGCCATTCGGCGGAGAGCATCACGGGGTTCGCGCCGATCTCGGCAGCGACTGCGGACTGCTCGAAGCAGTAGCGACGCCAGACCTCGGGCGGATACTCTTCGAGCGGCAGCGCGAAGCCGCCGACGAGCTCGCCGTCGCGCGCGCGGATGTGGCCCGCGCGCGCGCCCGCGCCGCGGAAGCGGTGGCAGCTCAAGCAGGCCTTGTCGCGCGTCAGGAAATTGCGATCGGCCTCCGGGAGATTCGCGAGCGCCGCGAACGGATCGCTGTCGGTCAACGCGAAGCTCTCGGGCGTGAGGCCGAACAATCCGAACATCCCCGGGACGACACTCGGCGGCGGCTCCGTCTCGAAGTAGAGGAACGCGCCCGCGGGCCGTGCGAGGACCCACGGATCCGGATTCGCGTCGCGCCACGTGTAGCGGCGCTGCGTCTGGTAGAGATCGACGATGCGAAACAGGTTCTTCTCGCCGTCGAGTCCGACCACGATCTGCGGTCCGTAGGGGCGCAGCGCCTCGACGTCGAGCACGGCGCGCTCGCCGCGCACGTTGGTGAGCACGAGCCAGCGGCCGCTGCCGGTGCGTTCGGGGCCGAGCGCATCGAGCAACGCGAACAGATGGATCGCGTGGTAGCGCGGCGGGGCGATCGCAAAGCCGCGATTGCCGCCCGACGCGAAGAACGCAGCGAGCAGCGCGCTCACGCGCGGCTGCTCGGGGTGCTGCTCGATCCGCTCCGCGTACGCCCAGAACGGCTCGGTCGACGCCTCGGGCCTGCGCCAGTAGCCGCGCGCCGCGAGCGTGTCGCGAAACGCGCGGGCATCCGGTCCGACTCCCAGGTAGCCCATCACGTGACGGCGCGCCGGGTTGCGCTCCGAATCGAAATCCAACACCGAACGGTGATCCTGCCCGCTCGCGACGAAGGTCTCCGCCTCGGGGTGACCCGCCTCGCGCAGCGCCTGGCTCAACGCCGCGGCGGCCTCGAGGAAGCCCTCGATCTCCTGCTGCGCGGCGAGCACGAGGAAGGGCGGCGCGTCGGCGCGCAGGTGCGAGAGCGGTGAGGCGTCGCGCTGCTGCTCGCGGCTCGGAAACGCCGCGCGGTAGGCCGCGGCGAGCTCCTCGAGGCGCGCGCGCTCGGGCTCGAGCTGGTAGATGCCGCTGATCGGGATCGCGCCCGCGAGCGCGCGTGGATCGAGGCCGTGCGCGCCGAGGTAGCGCGCATC
>DASPGF010000166.1:0-2709 GCA_035620755.1 Myxococcota bacterium | reverse complement strand
AGCGATTCGGCGCGGCGCTCGCGTACGAAGTGATCGACGCTCGGCCCGATGCGCACGCGCACGCGCTCGCGGTCGAGCGCGATCTCAGCCGCGGCGCGCGCGACCGGCTCGCGATCGCGGGGCGCGCGGTGCTCGCGATCGCCGAGAGCGCGCCGCGCGCGCGCTACGTGTCGCGGCATCGCATCGACGCGGCGCACCGCGCGCCCGACGAGCGCGCCGGGCGAGACGAGTGCGTCGCGCGACATGAGCGCGCCGAGCGAGACGAGCACATCGAGGGAGGCGATCACATCGAGCGAGGCCAGCGCGGCAGGAGCGACGAGTGCGGCGAGCGCATGGCGGGCGCGAACGATTGGCGACCCGTGACGCCTCGCGTGCGGCTGCGCGACGCCGCGACGCGCATGGCCGGCCCCGCGGTCGAGCGCATGAACGCGCTGTTCGGCATCCGCGCGGGGGGCGCGGAGCCGAGCGGAAGCGTGGTGCGCGGCAGCGCCGAAGAGTGCGCGCGCCAGCTGATCCGCTACCTGGGTCGCCACGGATTCATCGAGCGCGCGCTCGCGGAGCAGGGCGAGAGCGTGTCGCCCGAGAGCGCTCGAGCGCGCGCGCCGAGCCGCGCGCACATCGCGGGCGTCGCAGTTGCACAGCGCGGCGCGACCGCGTTCGGCGCCGAGCGCGGCTCGGATGCCGCGAGCGCATCCGCTGCCGCGCGCGACACTGCCGACGCGAGGCCGCTCTCGGCGCGCGTGCGGCGCCGGCCGCGGCCGGTCGCGCCGGGCGTGCGCGCGGTGCGCGGTCCGTTCGAGCTCGGAGTCGACATCGCATGAGGCGTCGGGATTGCGCGGCCCAAGGCCGCGCCACACAGTCGAGGCGGGCCTAGCATGGCGGAATTCCAACATCTGTTCACGCCGATCCGGATCGGGCATCGGCAGCTGAAGAACCGCATCTGCTGCAGCGCGCACGCGGATGCGCTCGCGGTCGACGGCATGCCGCAGGACGTCGAGCGCCGCTACTACGAGGAGAAGGCGCGCGGCGGCGTGGGGTTCATGATGTGCTTCGGCTCGGCGAGCGTCCACCCGACGAGCACGGCGCGCGATTGGAACGGCGTCGAGCTGTTCGACGACCGCGTGGTCCCGTACCTGCGAAAGTTCAGCGACACGATGCACCAGTACGACGTTCCGGTGGTGTGTCAGATCACACACCGCGGGCGCCGCGGGCGGAGCATCGATCTGTGGAACCGCATGTACGCGCCGAGCGACCTGCGCGAGCCCAACCACCGCGAGAATCCGCATCCGCTCGACGCGGCGATGATCGACGAGCTCGTCGCCGCGTTCGCGGCCGCGGCGGGCCGGCTGCAGGCGGGCGGCTTCGACGGCTGCGAGATCATGGCGAGCCACTGCCACCTGATCGACCAGTTCTGGACGCGCAACGCCAACGAGCGCAGCGACGAGTACGGCGGCTCGCTCGAGAACCGGCTGCGCTTCGGCCTGCGCGTGATCGACGCGGTGCGCGAGCGCGTCGGCTCGGAGTTCATCGTCGGAATCCGCGTGACGGGCGACGACTTCACCGAGCGCGGGCTCGACAACCAGCAGATGCTCGAGATCTGCGCGCGCCTCGATGCCGAGCGCAAGCTCGACTACTTCAACGTGATCGGGAGCACCGCCGAGACGTTCGTCGGCGAGGCCGCTGCCGTTCCGAACATGTCGTTCGGCCTGGGCTGCTACACCTACCTCGCCGCGAGCATCCGCAAGGTCGTGCGCGTTCCCGTGATCGCCACGGGCCGAATCGTCGATCCGGTGCAGGCCGATCGCATCATCGCCGAGGGCCAGGCGGACCTGTGCATCATGAACCGCGCGCTGATCGCAGATCCGCACTTCCCGAACAAGGCGCGCGCGTCGCAGCTCGACGACATCCGACAGTGCATGGGGTACAACGAGGGCTGCATCGATCGCATCTACATCGGGCGCGGTGTCACATGCGTGCAGAATCCCGTGATCGGCCGCGAGAGCCGCTGGGCGGAGCTCGGGCGCTGCGAGGTGCGCCGCAAGCTCGTGGTGGTCGGCGGCGGTCCGGCCGGCCTCGAGGCGGCGCGCGTCGCCGCGGCGCGCGGACACGAGGTGGTCCTGTTCGAGCGCGGCGCCGAGCTCGGCGGCCAGACGCTGATCGCGAAGCGCGCGCCGTCGCGCCAGGATTTCGACGGCGCGACGCGCTGGTCGAGCCAGCAGTGCCGCAAGCTCGGCGTGCAGATCCACCTGAGCGCCGAAGCGGACGTGCCGCGCATCCTCGCCGAGAAGCCCGACGCGGTGGTGGTCGCGACGGGCGCGCGCGCGCGGCGGCCGCAGCTCGAGGGCATGGAGCGCGCGAGCGTCGCATCCGGCTGGCAGGTGCTGCTCGGCGAGGTCGAGCTCGGCGAGGTGGTGATCGTGATCGACGAAGAGTACGGCCACCAGGCGCCGAGCATCGCGGAGTTCCTGCTCGACCGCGGCCGTCAGGTCGACGTCGTGACGAGCCAGGAGACGATCGGGAGCTTCCTCGGCGCGACGACGCGCCCGCCTCAGCTCGCGCGGCTGTTCGGCAAGGGCGCGCAGCTGTTCGCGAACCTCCAAGCGGTCGCGATCCGCGATCGCCACCTCGTCGCGAGTAACAGCTGGACGGGCGCGCGCCACGAGATGGGGCCCTACGACGCGTTCGTCTATGTATATGGCGGCGTGCGCT
>DASPGF010000165.1:0-5822 GCA_035620755.1 Myxococcota bacterium | reverse complement strand
CCCTCGCGGCGCATGTCGGCGCTCGCGCGGCTGCAGGCCGCGCGCTGCGACGACCACGCGACGAGCTGGGTTCGCGGCTGGTCGCACGCGCTGCCGTTTCGCGATCGCAGCTTCGACGGCGTGCTCTGCAAGGGGTCGCTCGATCACTTCGATCGCCCGCTCGAAGCCATCTCGGAGATGGCGCGCGTGACGCGCCGAGACGGGCGCGTCGTGCTCGCGATCGCGAACTTCGAATCGATCGCGTGTCGCGTGGCGCGCGCGCTCGACGGCGCGCGCGAGCACTGGCTCGCTCGGCCGCCCGAGCGAGGTCGTCGACACTACGATGTTCCGAGCGACCACTTCACACGCTACGAGCTGCCGCTGATGCGCGAGCACGCGCGTCGTTCCCTCGAGCTCGAGCTCGTCGAGGGCGTCTCGATCGGCTGGGGTGCGCCGGGCTGGCCGCGATCGCTCGCGCGGCTTCCCGCTCCGTTCGCTCAGGCGCTGCTCGAAGGGCTCGACGCCATCGCGCGGCGGCTGCCAGGCCTCGCCGACGTGGTCGTGCTAGCCGGCCGACCGCGGCGTGCCTGAAAATCGCCGATGATCTCGAGATACGCGCGGGCGGTCGCGCGCGCGACGCGCGGCCACCCGTAGAGCTCGCGGACGCGCGAGCTGCCGCGCTCGCCGAGCCGCGCCCGTCGCTCGGGCTGCGCGATCAGCTCGGCGACCGCTCGCGCGAGCGCCGCGGGCTGCTCGGGCGGCACGAGCACGCCTCCGCCGCACGCGCGAACGACTTCCGTGAGCGCGCCCGCCGCGCACGCGACCACGGGCGTCCCGCAGGCCATCGCCTCGACGGCGGGCAGCCCGAATCCCTCGTAGCGCGAAGGCACGACCACGAGCGCGGCGCGTCGGTAGCGCTGCACGAGGTCGGCGTTTTCGATCCGACCGGTGATCTGCAAGCGATCCGCGCAGCCGAGACGGCGCGCGCGCTCCCGCGCGGGGTGCTTCGCGCAGTCGTCGTCGACGAGCGTGAGCTGGATCGCGCGCGGGAGCTCGGCGAGCGCGTCGATCAGGTCGGCGATGCCCTTGTTCGGATCCGCCGCGCGGCCCACGCACAGCAGCTGGTTCGGCTCGCGCGCGACGCACGGCTCCGGCCGGAACAGCTCGGTGTCGACGCCGTTTGCGAGCATGCGGATGCGCTCGGCGCGCACGCCGAAATCGCGCTCGATCTGGCGCGCGCTCGCGCTCGACGATGTGAACACGCCATCGAGGCGGCGCGCCACGAACGCCTGCATGGTGACCGGGTAGAAGCGCATGGTTCCGATCGCTTCGCGCAGGCTCTGATCGCGCCGGAAGGAGGCCCGGCGGTCGACGCTCAGCGGGTGGTGGACGGTGCTCACCACGGGTACGCCGAGCTTCTGGATCGCGAGCGCGCCGTAGCCGAGACACTGCACGTCGTGCACGATGTCGTAGCGCGCGCCCGCGCGAATGCGCGCGGCGATCTCGCGAAACGCGCGCACGCTGAATGCGAACGGTTCGGGCAGGTAGCCGAAGTAGCTCGCGGCGAGCTCGTAGAAGTTGAGCGGCTCGAAGATGCGCAGCGGGCGCGGCGTCGGCAGGAAGCGCTGCCGCTCGCCGAGGAACCACTTGGCCCAGAAGTGCTCGTTGGGCAGCGCGGTGGTGGAGTCGACGAAGGGCATCGGATCGGGATAGGGTGGCCCGACCAGCACGTCGATCCGGTGGCCGAGGCGCGCGAGCTCGCGCGCGAGGAACCACAGGTAGACACCTTGTCCGCCACAGCGCATGTTGCCGCGATACGCGATGAAGCAGATCCGCGCCGCGGAGCGCGCCGGCTGCTGCGCGTGTGCGGTCCGCTGCGCGTGCACGGTGCGATCCGCGTCGCGTTCGGGATGCACCTCAGCGCACCGCGCGCGGGCAGGCGGCGCGCTTCTCGGCGTAGAGGATCAAGCTCTTCGGAAAGCACCAATTGAGGACGCGCTCGAGGCGCGTGAGGAACCGGGATTCGGTCGCGAGCAGCAGGAATCGCCGGTAGAGCGCCACGAGCGGGTTGGCGTCCGCGCGTTGCAGCCCCGCCAGCGAGCGCAAGGCCCAGTAGGGCGTGTGCAGCGCGTGCGCGAAGCCCACGCCGACGGTCGCGAAGCCCGCGTCTGCGAGGCCGAGCGCGAGCTCGCGCGGCCGGAAGATCCGGATGTGGCCGCCCGGCGATTCGAAGTATTCGTCGCCGAGGCGGAGGTAGAGGCTCTCGCTGGTCGCGGTCGGGATCGTCACCGCGAGGCAGCCGCCGGGCCGCGTGACGCGCGCGAGCTCGCGCGCCACCGCGCGGTAGTCGTGCACGTGCTCCATCACCTCGGAGCAGATCACCCGGTCGAACGCGCCGTCGGCGAACGGAAGCCGGAGCGCATCGCCGCGGACCAACGCGCCGAGCCGGCCCGCCGCGCGCGCCGTCTCGTGCACGCCGCGCGCACCCGCGCGCAGCGAGTCGCGATCGAGATCGAGGCCGACGACGCGCGCGCCGCGCTCGAGCGCGCCGAGACAGTGGCGCCCCTCGCCGCAGCCCGCGTCGAGGATCGTCTCGCCGGCGCCAACCCTAAGTCGATCGAGATCGACGGTGAGCAGCACGAATCGCCTCCTCGAAAACCGCGATCAACGCCTCGGCGGCGTCGCTCCAGCGGAACGCGCGCTCGATTCGGCGGCGCGCGTGGATCCCCATCCGCTCCGCGCGCCCGGGCACGCACAGGATATCCGAGACCGCGCTCGCCATGGCGCGCGCATCGCGCGGTGGAACCAGCCGGCCCGCCTCGCCGTCGCTGCCGACGACCTCGGGCAGCGCTCCGACGGCGTTGGCGACGACGGGCAGCCCGCACGCCATCGCCTCGCTCGCGGGAAAGCCGAAGCCCTCGAAGAACGACGGAATCAGCGCGATGCGCGCGCTCGCGTACTCCGCTACGAGCTCGCTCACCTCGAGCATCCGATCGACGATCGTCACGCGCCGCTCCAGCCGGTGCCGGCGGATCGCGCGCGGCACGAGGCCGTCGGGCGGGATGCGCCCGTCGACGATCTTGAGCCGGAAGCGCTCGGGCAGCAGCCCGAGCGCCTCGAGCAACGTTCCGATGCCCTTCTTGCGGTCTTCCGTGCGACCGACGAACACCAGCTCGAACCGCTTCTCGATGCCCGGGATCGGTCGAAACGATTCGGTGTCGGTCCCGTTGTAGACGACGGAGATCCGCTTTTCCGGGATGCCGAAGTAGCGCTCGATGGCGGTCTTCGAGGCGTGGCTCACGGTGACGATCCGGTCGAGGCGCGGCGCGACGCGCTGCTGCATCCAGAGCGGGAAGTAGAGCGTGCGCCGGATGCGCTTGAGCAGGCACCGGTCGATTGCGAAGTCGGCCTCGCGGTCGATGTGGAGCGGGTGGTGGATCACCGCGACGACGGGCGCGCCCATCGCGCGGATCCCGAGCAGCCCCCAGCAGAGACTCTGGTTGTCGAACACGACGTCGAAGCGGAAGCGGCGCTGGAATTCCGGCCAGCGGCGCAGCAGCCGCAGGCCGAAGCTGTGCATCTCCGGAAACACGCCGAAGCGCGACACGCCGAGCTCCCACAGGCTCATCGGCTTGAGCAGCGAGAAGGGCGCTCGAGGGTCGACGATCGCGGCGTGTCTGCGGCCGAAGACGTTGTCGTTCGGAATCTCGTGGAGCGGAATGTCCGCGGCGAGGCGGGGCAGGGGAGGGCCCGAGAACACGTGCACGTCGTGGCCCGCGCGCTTCCACTCGTGCGCGAGCGCGGAGGCATAGATTCCCTGCCCGCCGCAGTACATGTTCCCGCGATACGTGAGCAGCGCGATGCGCACGTCGCTCAGCGGGTCTCGTCGCGGGGGTGGCCGTGGGCTTCGCCGATCTCCTGTGCGGGAGTCTCGTCGAGCGGCTCGACGTGGATCGTCGCAATCGTGTAGCCGACCCAGAAGGTCAGACCCAGCGCGAAGAACACGATCAGCGCGACGGGAATCGCGAGCGCCCAGTAGCTCTCCTGCAGCAGCGCGAGCAGGAACCAGGCGCCCAGGATGGCGACCGCGACGCAGATGAGTCCGCCCTGGGTCCGCGACGAGTCCTTCATGCGATCTTCTCCGCTTCGATGTGAGGATTCGACCCCAAGCGCGGGGCTCGAACGGCCGAATACTTCCGGCACTCGCTGCGACTGTCAAATGCTTCGCTGCGGAAGAGGTAAGCTCGCGCGATGCGCGTGATCGGGCTGATGTCGGGTACGTCCGCGGACGGCGTGGACGCCGCGCTCGTCGAGTGGCCTGCGGGAGACGCGCCGCGGCCGTTCGAGCTCGTCGCTTTTCGCCAGGAGCCGTTTCCCGAGGCGCTGCAGCGCCGCATCCACGCGCTCGCGGCGGGGCGCGTGCCGCCCGGCAGCGCGCTCGGCGAGCTCGCGGCGCTCGACGTGCTGCTCGCGGAGCGCTTCGCGGATGCGGCGCTCGCGCTCGCGCAGAGCGCGCGCATCCCGCTCGCCGAGATCGACGCGATCGCCTCGCACGGCCAGACCGTCGCCCATCATCCCGAGCTCGGCGCCACGCTGCAGATCGGCGACCCCTCTCGGATCGCGGAGCGGACCGGCTGCACGACGATCGCGGATTTCCGGCCGCGCGACATCGCAGCGGGAGGCGAGGGCGCGCCGCTCGCGCCGTTCTTCCACTTCGCGGCGTTCGCGGCTCCCGATGAGGGCCGGCTCGTGCTGAACCTCGGCGGGATCGCGAATCTCACCTGGCTGCCGCGCGGCGCGCGCGCCGAGGACGTGATCGCGTTCGACGTCGGGCCCGCGAACGCGCTGATCGACGGCGCGGTCGCGTACTTCACGGAGGGGCGCGAATCGATGGACCGCGGTGGCGAGCGCGCGCGCCGCGGCCGCGTTCGCGAGTACTGGCTCGCACGCCTGCTCGACGACGAGTTCCTGCGCAGGCGCCCGCCGAAATCGACTGGTCGCGAGCGCTACGGGCTCGAGCAGGCCGAGGCGCTCGCGCGCGAGTCGCGCCGCGAAGGCTGCGCGGACGACGACCTGCTCGCGACGCTCGTCGCGTTCACCGCGCAGGCCGTCGCGCGCGCGCGCCGCGACTTCGTCGAGGGTCCGATCGATCGGCTGCTCGTCGGCGGAGGCGGCGCGGAGAACCCCGCGCTGATGGACGCGCTCGCGGCGGCGCTGCCGGACGTGCTGGTCAGCGCGTTCGACGCGGCCGGCGTGCCTGCGCGCGCCGCAGAGGCGATGGCGTTCGCGCTGATGGGCCGCCACGCGCTGCTCGGCATCCCGAACCACCTGCCGCGCTGCACGGGCGCGCGTCACGCGGTGGTGTTGGGCGAGATCGTGCCGGGCGCGCGGCGCGGTTAGCCCGGGCAGCTCCGCCTTCTGTCGACGGATCCGCGGCTGGCCGGGACCCAGTTGGCCGCGCTGGTTCGCCCGGGCAGCTCCACCTTCTGTCAACGGATCCGCCGCTGGCCGGGGCCCAGTTGGCCGGGCTGAACGAAACGGGGCGCTCAGGGCTGCGCGGCGTCGATCGCGTGGAACGCGCCGCCCGCGAACACGCCGTCGTGTGCGTCGAGGCCCGCGGGCACGCGCTCGCCGTCCCAGACCACGCAACGCCGCAGCCGTACGCCCACGCCGAGCTCGGCACCCGCGCCGATCACGAGCTCGCCGTCGACGCGTGCGCCCGCGCGCTGCGCGGGCTCGATCGCGCGTTGATACGAGAGACGCGAAGCGTCGAGGTTCGCGCGCAGGTACTCCGCGAGCGTCCCGACGGGCTCCCAGCAGAAATCCGCCGCGGCGACGAGCTC
>DASPGF010000164.1:0-3517 GCA_035620755.1 Myxococcota bacterium | reverse complement strand
CTGCCCACCTCGCTCGCCGATCCCTCGTCGGCCTCGCTCGCCGACCTCCCTCGTCGGCTTCATTCGCCGGCCTCGCTCGCCGGCTTCAATTGGGATCGCAGTCGGCTCCCTCTGCACAGCGGACGCCGAGCTGCTCGAGTCTCTCGCGAAGCGCGGGCTCGACAGCATCCGCGGGCTCTCCGAGCGTGTCGGCTTCCCTCGCAGGCGCGACGCTCCAGCTCGTGCCGGGGTCGATTGCGGGCGGCGCGGCATCGACGGGCGCCGTGATCGGCGCTCCGCCTGCGGTCGCGTCGAGGGGCGCTGCCGGCGCGGTCGCCGATTCCGCCGCGCCGCGGTCGTCGCCGCGCAGCACCAGCAGCGTCGCGAACAGCGTCGCGAAGAACGCCGTCAGCGTGGAGACGATCAAGAAGGGCAGGTCGATGCCCCCGCGCGGCGCGCGCTGCGCGGCACCGCTAGTGACTTGGCGTCGCTGGCTGCGCATCGCGCAACCCATAGCGCAGTCCGACCCCCAACGCGGCGGCCGCGTCCCGCTGATGCACGCCCGTCGGAGCCGGTCCACGGGTGTGCGGCGCAACGATCGGCGCAGCCAACGTCGAGCGGCGGCGCGTGTACACTGGAACCCGATGGAGAGGCGCATTGATCTCGCGGGCTGTCACAACTTTCGCGACCTCGGGGGCTACCCCGCGAGCGGCGGTCTGCGCGTGCGCTGGCGCCGCCTGTTTCGCAGCGACGCGCTCCACCGCCTGACGCCCGAGGCCGTCGATCGGCTGATCGGCGAGCTCGGGGTCGGGGTGATCGTCGACCTGCGCTCGACCGGCGAGATCGGCGCCGATGGGCACGGGCTGCTGCGCGATCGCGCGCCCGCCTATCACCACCTGCCGCTCTTCGACGGGCCGCTCGACGTCGACCCCGAGCTGCTGAATCGGCTCGATCTCGCGGGCCGCTACGGGCTGCTCGTCGAGCACGCGAAGCTTCCGATCGCGCGCGTTCTCGGCGCGCTCGCCGAGGCTTCGGCGCCCGCGGTCGTCCACTGCACGGTCGGCAAGGATCGCACGGGCCTGGTCGCTGCGATCGTGCTCGGGCTGCTCGGCGTTCCCGACGAGATCATCGCGGCCGACTACGCGGCGACCGGCGAGCATCTCGACGCGATCGTCGACGGTCTCGTGGAGAGCGCCGGCTATCGCGACGCGATCCGCAACCTCCCGGCCGACACGCTGCACGCCGAGCCTGCGACGATGCTCAAGCTGCTCGCCCAGCTTCGCGATCGATACGGCTCGCTTCGCGGCTACGCGGACGCGCTCGGGCTCAGCGATGCGCAGGTCGAGCGCCTGCGCGCCCGCCTGCTCGAGGCGCGCCCCGCCTGACCCGACCACGCCAACCGGGCCGCGATGTGCGAGCCGCGCCAGCAGGGCTGCGATGAGCCAGCCGCGCGCTGGGCTCGCAGGCCCGGGATTGACGCGTCGCGATCCGTGCCGAGCCTTGCGCGCGTATCATGGGCTCCGCAGCCGGAGCATGGAGGCAGTCAACGATGGTTTCGCACTGGATCCTTCCCCGCCGGGCCGCGCGACCGTGCGCGCCGGCCGCGTCGAGGCCGCTCTGGAATCTCGACCGCTTCTTCCGCGATCTGGCCCTGCTCGATTTCCCGGATCTCTCGAGCCGCGAGCGCGCATTCTCGCCTGCGGTGGACGTCGACGAGACGGACGACGAGATCCGCATCAGCGCCGAGCTGCCGGGCCTCGAGCACGATGATTTCTCGGTCACGACCGAGCAGAATTGCGTCACGATCAAGGGGGAGAAGAAGTTCGAGGCCGCCTCCGAGGCGCGCGGCCGCACGCGCGTGGAGCGCGCGAGCGGCCCGTTCGAGCGCAGCTTCCAGTTCGCTTGGGAGATCGATCCCGAGAGTGTGAAGGCCGTCTACAAGAACGGCGTGCTCGAGCTCGCGATCTCGAAGCCGCGCGAGGCCGGCTCGCAGGCTCGCACGATTCCGGTCACGGCCTCCTGAGCGCGCGCGACCGGTTCGGCGAGCCCCATGCCTGAAGCGACCGACCGGCGCGCGCGCATCGAGGCCGAGCTGCGCGCGCGCCTCGGCGCCGTCCACGTCGAGGTGATCGACGAGAGCCATCTGCACGCGGGCCACCCCGGCGCGCGAAGCGGCGGTGGCCACTTTCGGGCCGTGGTCGTGTCGAAGGGCTTCGAGGGCAAGCCGCCGGTCGAGCGACAGCGTCTCGTGTATGCCGCGCTCGAGAACGCGATGGGCGGCGAGATCCACGCGCTCTCGATGCGAACGCTCACGCCTGCCGAGTGGACCCAGTCGCTCGCTAAATGAAATCCTCGAGCCAGCTGCGCAGCGTCACGCTGAAGCCCGACGCGTTTCGGTGTCCACCGCCGCCATACCGAGTCGCGATCGCCGAGGCATCGCAGTCGCCGAGCGAGTAGATCGAGCAGTCGACGCGGTTTCCGACCACGCGGTAGACGATTCCCCAGGGCTTGCCGTACTTAGCGCGCTTGGCGAGCTCGTGGCCGATCGCGGCGCGCGGGTGGCGCGCGTTCACGGCCTCGATGCGGAGATTCCCGATCGCCACCGGGTGCGCGAGCGCGACCGCGCGCTCGACCTCGATGCGGTTCGCGCGCACGATCGGGCGGCCCTCTTCGACGAGGCTGTCGATCGGCCGGCTCGCGAGCTCGACCCAGTCTTCGAAGCGCCGCGGGTAGGAGCCGACCGCCGCGTTGACCTCTTCCGACGCGGGCAGCTTCCACGCCCAGAGATCCTGGTCCTGCACGTAGCGGAGCAGCTCGGGAGCCGGCTCGTCGGGGTGGAAGTGATTCCACGCGAGCATGGCGCCCGACTTGCCGAGATCGAAGTGCACGCGATGCCCGCGCGCGCTGAGCGCGTTCTCGAGGCTCGGGTCCGCGGCGAACTCGTCGCGCGCCGTGAGGTGGTGGTCGAGGATCAAGATCTCGCCCGCGAGCTCGCCGAGCTGCCGCAGCAGCGCATTCGGCAGCGAGATGTCGGCGAACACCACGAGCTCGTCCTCGAAGCGCTCGGGCTCGAACACGTCGTCGTGGCTGCGCGCGATGTAGCGCGCGCCCTCACCCCATGCGCGGTAGGCGGCCCACGCCGCGCCGAAGCCGTCCGGGCAGCCGCCGTGATAGACGAGGTTGCGCTTCATGGGGCGCCAGCCTAGCCCACAACCCTGAGGTAGCCTCGCCCGCGGAGGCGCTGCGTGCATCGATCCCCCGGAGTAACCGCCAGCAGCATGCGCGAGATCTCGCGCGCGCGGGACCTGCTCGAAGCATTCGGGAGGCTTCGCGCGGGCGCCTATCCGTGGCTGCTCGACAGCGCGCTGATCTCGGATTGCGGGCGCTTCTCGTTCGCGGGCGCCGACCCGTACCTGGTTGCGCGCGGCCGCGGCGCGACGCTCGAGCTCGAGTGCCTGCGCGCGGCGCGGCCCGGCCTCGAGGTCGGGCGCCGCGAGGTCGCGGGCGATCCGCTCGAGATCGCGCGCGCGCTGATGCC
>DASPGF010000163.1:0-2053 GCA_035620755.1 Myxococcota bacterium | reverse complement strand
GTCCGCGACCACGTAGAAGAGCTCGTACTGGCGGAAGAAGCCGCGCACCGCGGAGTAGCTCTCGCCGACCTCCTTGCGCGTCTCGATCGAGATCGCGAGATAGCGCCCGCCCTCGAACCCCCAGCTCATGATCGTGTGCGCAATCCAGGGCGATCCCCAGTAGATGAGGAATAGATCGAGCGATCGCAGTTTCGAGAGGTCGTACTCGCGATCCTCGAAGCGGGCCGTGAAATCGCTCTCCGTCCGGTAGTCGGCGTTGCGCACGTTGTGAACGATCACGCGATCGCCATCGATCTCGGCGTGCGGAAGCTGCGCGACGTCGGGCTGCCAGTCGCGATCGTTCGACGCGGGGTTCGCGAAGAATGCGACGAGCACGAGCGCGAAGCTCGCCAGCACGAGCGCAGCGACCCGGCGCAGCGGGCGCACCCAGATCAGCGCCGCGAGCGCGGCGAGCGGAACCAGCGCGGCGAGCGCGCCGCGCAGCCCGCTCGGCTCGAGCGGGCCGAAGTAGATCGCGAGCGCCATCCAGCCGACCAGGCCCGCGCATACGAGCCCGACGCCGATTCGCGTCGCAAGCCGTCCGGCGCGCGCGCTCACAGGAAGTCCGCAATCGAGGCGAGCCGTTCGATGCCCGCTTCGGGAATCAGTGCGACCGCGCCGCCGAACTGCTGCACGTAGAGCGCGAGCTTCGCGGTCTCCTCGATCATGCTCGCGCGCGTCGCCGCCTTGCGCAGGTCGTCGCCGACCGCGATCAGCCCGTGGTTCTGCAGGATCGCGCCTCGGCTCGTCTCGAGCGCCGCGTGGACCGCGTCCGCGAGCTCGGGCGTGCCGGGCATGATCCACGGAATCGTCACCGTATCCGCGAGCGCGACGGCGTCGGTGTTCAGCGGCGCGAAGCGCTGGCCGCAGATGCCGAACGCGGTCGCGATCGGCGAGTGCGTGTGCACCGCGCCGGTCGACTCCGGCCGCGCCTCGTAGGCGCGGACGTGCATCCGGTACTCGATCGACGGCCGGTTCGTTCCCTCGACGACGCTGCCGTCGCCGCGGATCCGCACCAGCGATCTCTCGTCGAGCGCGCCCTTGAACAGGCCGCTCGGCGTGATCCATATCGTCTCCGGGTCCGGCGAGCGGTTGCTCACGTTGCCGCCCGTGGCCGTGAGATGCCGTCGCGGTAGAGCTCGTTCACGATCTGTACGATCTGCTGTCGCGCCTCGCGATCGCTGATCATCTAGCGGCTGCGCAGCGCGTCGCGGATCTCCGTGAGCAGGCGCTCCTCGTTGCTCGGCGCGGGCGGAGCCGCGGGTGCCGCCTCCTGCTTCTTCTTGGCCGCGTTCATCAGCTTGATGATCAGGAAGATCGCCATCGCCACGATCAGGAAGTCGAGCACGGTATTGATGAACACGCCGTAGTTGATCGAGACCGGCTTTCCGTCTACGGCACCACCCGGCAGCGTCAGCGCGAGATCGGAGAAGTCGACGCCTCCGAGCGCCAGCCCGATCGGCGGCATGATGATGTCGTTCACGAGCGAAGAGACGATCTTGCCGAACGCGCCGCCGATGATGATGCCGACCGCCATGTCGACGACGTTGCCGCGCATCGCGAATGCCTTGAATTCCGATGCCAAGCCCATGCTTGCGCCCTCCAAGAGACAAAAGATCGGGTGATCGGTGAACCGCGTGACGAGCCCGCGCGCGCTCGCGCCCCACCGAGCGCTGCCCGCGCGCGCTCGAACCCTACCACCGCGCGCGCGCTGCGATCTAGGGAAATCGCGAGCGGCTGCGCGCGGGCGGCGCCGTGCGCGGTGCTCGCGTAGGCATTTCACTTCGCCGATCGGGGGCTTGCGCGATCGGCTTCGAGCGCGCTGTGCGCGCGCGCTCTCAGCGAATCTCGAGCCGATAGCGCCGCAGCGGCAGGTGCGACGGCTCGCTGGTCTGGATCTCGATCAGGTATTCCCCTGGCGCGAGCCAGCCGCGCTCGATCGAGATGCTCGCGCTGCGGCGATCCCCCGCGACCTTCGCAGCCGCGAGCGCGAGCTCGCGGCTGCCGTCGAGCG
>DASPGF010000162.1:0-3523 GCA_035620755.1 Myxococcota bacterium | reverse complement strand
TCTCCTGAACTTGACATAATAAGACTTATCGGACGTTAATCGGAGAACGCGAGAGGCCCCCCGGGCCAAGCCGAACCGGTCGTTGAGTCCGCGTTCCTCGCGGGCCTGTCGTGGGCCTGTCTGTCGTGGGCCTGTGGATGGAAGCTGCGAAGAGTCGAGTGGAATCGAGAGCATCGGCGGGCTCGAACGGGATGGGATCGGAAGCGGCGGGCTTTGGTGCGAGCGGAACAGCCGCGCGCGTTGATCGGATCGGGATCAGCGCGCAGGTGGCGCGGGAAGCTGGCGCAGCTCGGCGACCATCGAGCGCAGGTGCTCGGGGAGCATCAGGCTCGGCGATTCGAGCGGAACGCGCATCGCGAGATCGCGAGCGCGCTCGGTCTCGCCGGCCTGCTGCAGGCAGCGCGCGGCCTCCGCGAGCGCGATGTCGCGCAGCCGGTAGTCGCTCACCGCCGCCGCGGCCTCGTAGGCGGCCGCGGCCTCGGCCCAGCGCTGCTCGCCCTCGTAGGCGCGCGCGATGCGCTGCTCGAGCAGCGCGCGCAAGCTCGGCCGCCTCGCGTGCTCCTCGATCGCCTGGCGCCAGATCGCGATCGCGCCTTCGAAATCGCCCGCGGCCTGCGCGAGGTTGCCCTGCTCGAGGCGCGCGAATGCCGCGGGCGCGGTGCCCGCGTGCTCCTCGGCAACCTCCGCGAAGCGCTCCGCGAACTGGCTGCGGATCTCCGCCGCCGCGGCCGGGTTCGCGAGCTCGGGAACCGACAGATCGTCCGGGCTCGCGCCCATCGCCTGCATGTACTCGCTGCTGACGAGGTCGAGCGCGTCGGACGCGGCCTCGGCGCGGTGCGTGGCGCGCGACGCGTAGGCGCCGAGCGCGGCGGCGCCGATCAGCACGATCGCGAGCACGGCGATCGCGAGCGCGAGGTGATCGCGAACCCAGCGCGCGCCGCGCTCGGCGAGCGTCTCGAACTCCTCGATGACGTGTGCGGGATCGTGCTCGCTCGCTCGTGCCACCTGTCTCTCGCCCTCCGCAATCGCCCGGCCGGCGCGCATTGTATCGGATGCGCGCGCGGCAGCGAGATCGCGGCAATCCCGATGTGGACCGCGAGCCGGTGCGCGTTCGCTCCGCCGTCTACTCGCGCCCCTCGCCCCGAGCGCGCCCTATTCGCGGTCTTCGCTGCGCGAGCGCGCGCGCAGCCGCAGCCGGATCGGCACGCCCGCGAAGCCGAAGCGCTCGCGCAGGCGGTTCTCGAGGAAGCGCCGGTAGGAGAGCTGCACCGCATCGGGGTCGGTGCAGACCAGCACGAACGTCGGCGGACGCACGGAGGTCTGCGTCGCGTAGAAGAACTTGAGCGGGCGCTTGCGCACGCCGCGCTGCGCCATCGCGGGCTCGTGGCGCTCGACGCATTCCTGCAGCCAGCGGTTGAGCTCCGCGGTCGGAATGCGCCGCTCGGCGGTCTCGCGCAGCGAGCGCGCGCACTCGAGAATCTTCTCGACGCCCGCGCCAGTCTTCGCGGAGACGGGATGGAACGGCGCATTCGGAAGGAAGCGCAGCCCGTGCGCGATCGATTCGCGCACCTCCTTGGCGCGGCCTGGCGCGCCCTTCTCGAGCAGATCCCACTTGTTCGCGAGGATCGCGGTCGCACAGCCGCGCTCCTGCGCGAGGCTCGCGATCGTCGCGTCCTGCGCGCGGAAGCCCTCGCCCGCGTCGACCACCACGAACGCGACCTGCGCGCGCTCGAGCGCGCGCACGGTCATGAGCGCGCTGCCGCGCTCGGCGCTGCGCGTGCGCCGGCCCTGCCTGCGCAGCCCCGCGGTGTCGATCAGCGTGAAGCGCTGGCCGTCGCGCTCGATCGCGATGTCGATCGCGTCGCGCGTCGTGCCCGGCACCTCGGAGACGACCACGCGCGGCTCGCCCGCGATGCGGTTTGCGAGCGAGCTCTTGCCGACGTTCGGCCGGCCGACGATCGCGATGCGGATGCCCTCGTCGCGCACGGGCTCGGGCGCGATCGTCTCGGGAATCTGCGCGACGAGCGCTTCGAGCGCATCCCACGCGCCCGTCGCGTGCTCGGCCGAGAGGCCGCGCATGCTCTCGAAGCCGAGCCGGTAGAACTCGCCGATGCGCGCCTCGTGCTGCGGCAGGTCGATCTTGTTGACCGCGAGCAGCACGGGCTTCGCGGTCTGGCGCAGCGTGCGCGCGAGCGATTCGTCCTCGGGCAGCAGGCCCGCCTTGCCGTCGACCAGAAACAGGATTGCGTCGGCCTCCTCGATCGCCGACCAGGCCTGCTGCTGCACGGCTTCGTAGAGATCCCCTTCCGCCTCGCCGTCGAGCCCGGCCGTGTCGACGATCAGCACGCGCCGGCTGCCGACCTCGATCTCGCTCGCGATGCGGTCGCGCGTGATGCCGGGCTCGTCCTCGACGAGCGCGCGGCGCGCGCCCGCGTAGCGGTTGAAGAGCGTCGACTTGCCGACGTTCGGGCGGCCGACGATGGCGACGATCGGGAGTCTGGGCTCGCGCGACATGGTCGTGCTCCGCCGCTACGCGCTGAGGAACGACTCGACGGCGTCGAAGATCGGCTCGGGGTCGTCCGGGCTGTGCCAACACACGTCTGCGACGCCGCGCAGCCAGGTGCGCTGCCGCCGCGCGAAGCGGCGCGTGTCGCGACGCATCGCCTCGAGCGCGTTCGCGAGCGTGTCCGAGCCCTCGACGACCGGCGCCATGTGGCGGTAGCCGATCGCGCGCAGCGGCCGCAGCTCGGGCCCGAAGCCGCGCTCGCGCAGCTCGCGCGCCTCGCGCAGCAGGCCCTTCTCGATCATCTCGCCGCAGCGGCGGTCGATGCGCGCGGCGAGCGCCTCGCGCCCCGGGTCGAGCGCGAGGTGCAGCACGCGGTACGGCCGGTCGGCGAACGCGTGCTCGGCGCGCAGGCTCGACGCGGGCGCGCCGAGGCGCTCCGCGATCTCGAGCGCGCGCACGATGCGGCGCTCGTCGTTCGGGTGGATGCGCGCGGCCGCGGCGGGGTCGATCTTCGCGAGGCGCCGGTGCAGGCGCGCCGGGTCGCCCGCGGCGATCGCCGCGCGGCTCTCCGCTTCGAGCTCGGCGCGCAGCTCGGGGTCGGCCTCGCCGCCTGCGAGCAACCCTTCGAGGAACGCTCGAATGTAGAGCCCCGTACCGCCCGCGAGCACGGCGATCTTTCCGCCCGCGTGGAGCTTGCCGGCGACCTCGCGCGCGTGCGCCGCGTAACGCCCCGCGCTGTAGGGCTGGTCGGGGTCGACGACGTCGAGCAGGTGGTGCTTTACCTCCGCGCGCTGCTCGAGGGTTGGCTTCGCGGTGCCGACGTCCATGAAGCGGTAGACCTGCATCGAATCGGCGTTGATGATCTCGCCTTCGAATCGGCGCGCGATCTCGATCGCGATCGGCGTCTTGCCCGAGGCGGTGGGCCCCGTGACGACGACGACGGGTGGCTTTCTTGCGGGTGTTTCGCGATCCATGGCCGGAGACTATCCGCCCTGCCCCGTCGGCGCCTCCAGCCGC
>DASPGF010000161.1:0-12429 GCA_035620755.1 Myxococcota bacterium | reverse complement strand
AGTTATGCGACTTGAGGAGCGCGCATGAGAGATCGGCCCATCGCATCGCTTGACGTTGAGGCGCGGCGAGGACAGACCGTCTATCCCGAGCCCTTTGCACGGTGGGTCGCTGGGCGCACGAAGAGAAAGCTCGGGGATGTGTTCGGTCTGCGTAACTTTGGCATAAATTTGACACACCTCGAACCCGGGGCGGCGTCAGCTCTATTCCATAGCCACGCTGTCCAGGATGAGTTCGTGTTTGTACTCGAAGGGCATCCAACCGTTGCATTCGGAGAGGTTGATTATCAGCTCTCTCCCGGTGACTGCATGGGCTTCAAAGCTGGCACGGGTATCGCGCACCAGTTGATCAATCGTACGAGCGAGTCCGTAACATACCTCGAGATCGGTGACCGATCGCCGGGCGATCACGTCGTATATCCCAGGGACGACATTGCAGCGTGCCTCGGAGCAGATGGCGCATGGATCATGACGCGAAAGGACGGAACGCCATATTGATCCGAGAGTCGCATAACAACCCGGTTCCAGCGGACGGGCGCTGCCCGCCGCTGAAGCGGAGCGTTAGGCGGCGCGGCGTGAGCGTTTCGCGATGGCCTTCGCAACTTGCGAGCGCGTCGCTCCCAGTTCGAGGAGTCCTCGAACCAGCAAATCCATCGAAACAGATGGATCTGCAATCTCCATCTTGGCCACTCGCGATTGGCTGGAGCCGAGACGCTTCGCAAGCTGGGTCTGCGTGAGCTTTCGCGCTTGACGGCGTTTTCGGATGCTATCGGCCAACCCGATCTTCATTTCGATCAGGGATGCCTCTTCCTTTGTCAGGTCCAGGAACTCCGCAGCCGACGCCACTCGCCAACCCGCGGCTTCAAGCTTCATTCTCTTACTCTTCTTCATCGCCACTCATCCTACCCTTTCGCAGTCTCGTCGTACGACCGGCTTGTCTTCTTGATTCATCGAGGCAGGATATGTCAGATTTGATATCCGGCAAGCTACAGCGAGAGCGCTGGCTAACCCGACCCCACGGTGATTCGTCGCATGCGGTGCTGGAATGCGATCTGGCACCGGTTCTCCGCTCCTGCCCGCGTTGAATTGGCTGATGGGAGGTGCGCGGCGTTGCCTTCGGCGCAGTGCGTCATGGGTTCGACGAGTGCGGGGAGCGCGGGCGGGGCGGTGAGTTGACAGGGTGGCGGGGCCTTGGTTGCATTCGCGCGGCCGAGGCCCGGCTCCGCCGGCGCGCGCTGCGCTGACGCGCGGGATCGCGCGCGCGGGATCGCGGATCGGGCGGGTCGGGGGGATTGGGAGAGCGAGATGATCGTCGGCGTGCTGCGGGAGGTGAAATCCGACGAGTACCGCGTCGGGCTGCTGCCCGTCGGCGCCGAGCTGCTCGCGCGCGACGGCCACACGGTGCTCGTCGAGACGCGCGCGGGCGAGGGATCGGGGTACGACGACGACCGCTACCTCGCGGCGGGCGCGAAGATCGCGAGCAGCGCCGCGGAGGTCTGGAGCCAGGCCGAGCTGATCGTCAAGGTGAAGGAGCCGCAGCCCAGCGAGATCCCGCTGATGCGCCGCGCGCAGGACGTGTTCACCTACTTCCACTTCGCGGCCGACGAGGCGCTCACGCGCGGCTGCCTCGAGCGCGGCATCACCGCGATCGCCTACGAGACGCTCGAGGGTCGCACGACCCACGGGCGGCCGACGCTGCCGCTGCTCACACCGATGAGCGAGGTCGCGGGCAGGCTGTCGATCCAGGAGGGCGCGAAGTACCTAGAAAAGCCGCAGCAGGGTCGCGGCGTGCTGCTCGGCGGCGTGCCGGGCGTCGAGCCGGGGGAGGTGCTGATCATCGGCGGCGGCGTAGTCGGCACGCACGCGGCGCAGATGGCCGCGGGCCTCGGCGCCTACGTGACGATCCTCGATCTCGACCTCGAGCGGCTGCGCTACCTCGCGGAGATCATGCCGCCGAACGTCACCACCCTGTACTCGGACATCCACGCGATCCGCAACGGCATCACGCGCGCGGATCTCGTGATCGGCGCGGTGCTGATACCCGGCGCGAAGGCGCCGCGGCTGATCCGCCGCGAGGATCTCGCGACGATGAAGCGCGGCTCGGTGATCGTCGACGTCGCGGTCGACCAGGGCGGCTGCGCGGAGACCACGCGCGCGACCACGCACGCGAATCCGACCTACGTGGTCGACGGCGTCGTCCACTACTGCGTGGCGAACATGCCCGGCGCGGTGAGCCGCACCAGCACGCAGGCGCTCACGAATGCGACGCTGCCCTGGGTGCTGAAGCTCGCGAACGAGGGATCCGAGCGGCTCGCGCGCGCCGACGAGGGCTTCCGCAAGGCGATCAATCTGCGCGATGGCCGCGTGCTCAACCGCGGCGTCGGCGAGGCCCACGGCATCCAGGTCGACGACGCCTGACTGGCGCGCGCTTCGCGCGCGCTCTCTTCACCGGATCAGCCGGGTTGCCGCGGCGTTTACTTTCGAATTGCGCGCTTCGCGCGTGCTCTCTTCACCGGATCAGCAAGATGCTGCAGCGCATCCCGTCGAATTGCGCGCTTCGCGCGCAAAAGCGGAACTGCCCGGGCAGCTACGCGGGACGCTGCGTGAAGAGCTTGTCGCGCGGCTCGAAGCGCTCGTAGGCGGCGTTGACCACGTCCTGCGGCACGTCCCACACCACCTTCTGCGGGCCGATCGGGTCTTCCTTCATCGTCGCCGGCATCTCGTCGTCCTCGGGACCGAAGCCCGCGCGCTTGTTGAACGCCCACTCTTCCTACATGCACTGCCAGGCGAGGTCGGCGACCTGCTCGCGCGTGATCGTCTCGCCGAGGTAGTGCGAGTAGAACTCGGCGATCTCCTCGATGCTCGGCATCAGGAACTGGCAGAAGCCCGACGAGTCGATCGCGGTGTTGACGATCTGCGATTCCTGCGAGGCGCGCGCGATCTCCTCGATCGGCTGGCCGGGGTCGACGACGAGGCCGGCCGTGTGGTCGGCGCCCATCGCGCTCGTGCAGTAGGTGACGCCCGCGGCCTTGAGCGGGCGCGGATCCCACGCGGGCAGCGCCTGCCCCTTCACCACGCCGACGCGCTTGTGCTTCTGGCGCCGTCCGATCGCGACCGCGCCGTTGCCGAGCGCGCGGCCGAGCTCCGTGCCTTCCGCGATCTCCTTGAGCAGCGCCTTCGCGCCCTCCGCGTTGCCGAACTGCATCGCGCCCGAGTCCATGTAGATCGCGATCGCGGCGCCGGTCTCGATCGTGTCGAGCCCGATCTCGTCGCACAGGCGGTCGAGGTCGGCGACGTCCTCCCAGCTGCCGATGCCGCAGTTCGACCCGAGCAGCGTGAGCGTCTCGAACTCCAGCGCGGAGGTCTTGTAGTTGCCGTCCTTGTCGTGGACGATGTTGCTGCAGCGCACGATGCAGCCCGTCATGCAGTTGTGCATGCCGCCGCCGCGCGTCTCGAACGACTCGACGATGCGCATGCCGTCGAGGTTCTCCACGTCGGGGGAGCGTCCCTCGGTGCGGTTGCGGTACGGGAAGGTGTAGATGTTGTTCGCCTCGGTGACGATCGCGCTCGTGCCCCACTTTGGGAACGGCTGCTGGCCGGGCCCCTCCTGGAAGTATTTGGTGTACTTCTTCGCGAGCGCGTTGAACTCCTTCGCGTTCTCGGGCTTGCGGACGGGGCGCTTGGTCGCGTCGACCGAGATGTACTTGAGCCCCTTGCTGCCCATCACCGCGCCGAGCCCGCCGCGCCCCGCGTGCCGCGCGGGTCGGCGCGCCTTGTCGTGGTCGGTGCACGCCACCGACGCGCCTGCGAGCTGCATCTCGCCTGCGGGCCCGACCGAGATGAACGAGGCCTTCGGCGGGTAGGTCTTCGCGAGATCCTCGATCAGCGCGTAGTTCCACTTGCCCTTGTGGGCGTCCGCGGGGATCACCTTCACGGAGTCCGCGGTGACGTCGATCGCGTAGCGGCGGTTCGGATCCTTGGGCTGGCCCTTCACGATCATGCAGCGGTAGCCGAGCTTCATCAGATCCTGGCCCGGGTCGCCGCCCGCGTTGGCCTCCTTGATGCCGTGCGTGAGCGGGCTCTTGCCGCCGAACGAGATGCGCCCCGAGGTCGGCGCCGAGGTGCCCGCGAGGATGCCCGGCGCGGCCACGAAGACGTTGTCGGGGCCGAGCGGGTCGCAGGTCGGATCGCACTCGTCGTGGAGGATTCGCGCCGAGAGCGCGCGGCCGCCGAGCAGCTTCCAATCGTCGGGGTAGGGCTCGATGGTGACGGTCTGGCTCGTCATGTCGACGCGGATCATTCGGTCGCCGCTCGGACCACCCATGGGGAGCACCTCCTTCGCGTTGGAGCCGGCGAGCGTACCAAATTGGGGCGGCGCGGCGCACCGCGCGCGGCGCCGCAGGCAGCTCCCGCGGGGCGCGCCTCGCCGGCGTCAGCCGCCCGCCGTCGGGGCGAGCACCGCGATCACGTCGTCCGCGGCGACCGGCGTGTCGAGCGCATTGCGCTCGAGCGGCTCGCCGTTGACGAAGAGCTTCGAGAACGGGTGCAGCTCGCCTCGCGCGTTGAGGATCAGCTCGCGGAAGCCCGGGTAGCGCGCCTCGACGGCCTCGATGCAGCCGCGCACGCTCTCGGCGTCGACCTCGATGCGGCCTTCGCCGCGGGTCGGCACGCGGTAGCGAGAAGGGACGTGGACCTCGGGCATGATCGGCCTCGCTGCGCGTCGCCGCAACGCGCCCTCAATGTAACCGCCGAGTGCTCAGCCTAGCAGGCGCTCGTGCTTCGGGTCGTAGAGCGGCTGCTCGACGACTCGCGCTGCGCGTCGCTCGCCGAGGATCGCGACCTCGAGCTCGCTGCCGGGCGCGCAGTGCGCGACCGGCAGATACGCGAACGCGATCGACTGACGCAGCGCGTGGCCGTAGCCGCCCGAGGCGACGTAGGCGACGAGCTCGCCGCGCGCGAAGATCGGCTCGAAGCCGCGCGCGTCGGCGTCCGCGGCGTCGACCGCGAGGCAGGCGAGCTCGCGCTCGACGCCCGCGCGCCGCTGGTGTAGCAGCGCGTCGCGCCCGATGAAGTCGCCCTTGTCGAACGCGACGAAGCGCTCGAGGCCCGCCTCGAGCGGCGTCCAGTCCGCGGACATGTCCGCGCCCCACAGGCGGTAGGCCTTCTCGAGGCGCATCGAGTCGAGCGCGCGGTAGCCCCAGTCGACGATGCCGAGCCGCTCGCCCTCGCCCATCAGCAGGTCGTAGAGATGCCGCTGGTACTCGATCGGATGGTGGAGCTCGTAGCCGAGCTCGCCGACGAACGACACGCGCAGCGCGCGCACCGGCGCCATGCCGACGCGCAGCGCGAGGCAGCGGAAGAACGGAAACGCGCGCTTCGAGACGTCGCTGTCGGTGAGCGCCTGCAGCAGCTCGCGCGAGCGCGGGCCCGCGAGCGTCAGCGTGCCCACGCGGCTCGTGACGTCCTCGAGGCGCACGCTGCCGTCGGCGGGCAGGTGCTTTTCGATCCACGCGAAGTCGTGCAGCGTGGTCGCGGCCGCGGAGACCAGGTAGTAGTGATTCTCGCCGAGCTTCGTGACCGTGAGGTCGCACTCGATCCCGCCGCGCGGCGTGCACATCTGTGTCAGCGCGATCCGGCCCGCGGTCGAGGGCAGGCGGTTCGCGCACAGGCGGTCGAGCAGGCGCTGCGCGCCCGGCCCGGAGACCTCGTACTTCGCGAAGCTCGACTGGTCGAGCACGCCGACCGCCGAGCGCACCGCGCGACACTCCTCGGCGACGGCCGCGTGCCAGCCCGCGCGGCGAAACGAGTGCTCGTCGCGCGCGGGGCCGCTGCGCGCGAAGAACAGCGGCCGCTCCCAGCCGAAGCGCGCGCCGTAGACGGCGCCCCTCGCGAGCAGCTTGTCGTAGAGCGGGCTGGTCTTGAGCGGCCGCCCCGCGGCGAGCTCCTCCTCGGGATAGTGGATCGCATACTCGCGCTCGTAGACCTCGATCGCGCGCGCCACCACGTACTTCGACGAGCTCGCGCCCGCGTCGAAGCGGCGCACGTCGAGCTCCCACATGTTGTCGCTCGGCTGGCCGTCGACGATCCACTCGGCGGCGTACTTGCCCGCGCCGCCGCCGAACACGATGCCGAAGATGCTGAAGCCCGCGAGCACGTGGAAGTTCTCGAGGCCGGGCACGGGACCCATCAGGCAGTGACCGTCTGGCGTGTAGCCATCCGGACCGTTCACGACGCGGCGGATCGGCGCGTCGGCGAACACCGGGATGCGCCTCGCGCAGCCCGCGAGCGATTCCTCGAGCCGCTCGAGCGCGGGCTCGAGCAGGCTGCTGTGGAAATCCGCGGGAATCGCGTCGACCGCCCAGGCGACCGTGTTGCGCTCGAAGGGTCCGACGAGCAGGCCGCCGCCCTCCTCGCGCACGTAGTACGACGAATCGGGGTCGCGCAGCACGGGCAGCTCGCGCTCGAGCTGCTGCACGGCCGCGAGCGGCTCGGTGATCAGATAGTGGTGCTCGAGCGGAACGATCGGGAGCTCGACGCCGACCAGCCGGCCGACCTGCCTCGCCCACTGGCCCGCGGCATTGACGACGATCTCCGCGCGGATCTCGCCCTTGCTGGTCGCCACGAGCCAGCGCCCGCCCGCGCGCTCGATGGCGTGCACGCGCGTGTTGCGGCGGATCTCGGCGCCCGCGGCGACCGCGCCCTTCGCGAGCGCGTGGGCGACGCCGGTCGGATCGATGTAGCCGTCGCTCGGGAGATACGCGACCACCTTCGCGTCGTCGAAGCTCGCGAGCGGGTGCAGCTCGCGCGCGCGGTCGGGCGAAATCACTTCGAACGGGACGCCGAGCGTGTCTGCGATGCCCTTGCGGTGGTGGAACTCGTCGACGCGCGCCTGCGAGGTTCCGATGCGCAGGCTGCCGCAGCGGTGGAAGTCGACGGCCTGGCCCGTCTCCGCCTCGAGCGAGTCGTAGAGCCGCAGGCTGTACTGCAGCAGCTTCATCAGATTCAGGCTCGAGTTGAATTGCGTGCAGAGGCCCGCCGCGTGCCACGTCGAGCCGCTCGTGAGCTCGTTCTCCTCGAGCAGCACGAGGTCGCCGACGCCGCGCTTCGCGAGGTGGTAGAGGACGCTGCAGCCGGCCACGCCGCCGCCGATCACGACGACCTTCGCTTCGCTCCTCATGCTCGGGCGCCTCTCCACGGAATCGACAGCGGCCGCCGAGTGTAAGCGCGATCGCGGATCGCCCCAAGGCCCGCGTTCCGCGCGACAGGGTCCTCGGATGCGCGTTTTCGCCGCGAACTGCGCGGCTTTCCTTCAGCCCGCGCGCTTGCGGCCGATAAGCGCTGCTGGCGGCCCGCGGCGGGCGCGGCGAGCGGTCCCGGCTCGCGCCGCGATCCGGGCTTCCGAGGTCGGTCGTCGATTGGCGCTCCCGCGCGAGTGCCCAGGAGCCGCCGCGCGGCGGTGCGAGGTCCGGGTCGAAGCGCGATGGATCATCCCTATCTGTATCCGCTCGACTTCGCGGTGCTCGCCGCCTACCTGCTGGGCATGCTCGCGATCGGCTACGCGATCATGCGCAAGACCCCGAACTTCGAGGAGTACCTCGTCGCGGGCCGCTCGATGACGACGCCGATCCTCGTCTGCACGCTCGCCTCCACCTATTACGGCCTCGAGGTGCTGTTCGGAACGTCGGAGCTCGCCTTCACCAGCGGCGTGGTCGCCTTCTTCGGCTACTCGCAGCTCTCGCTCGGCGTCTATTTCTTCGCCGCGTTCGCGCTCAGCGATCGGCTGCGCGCTGCGAAATTCACCTCGCTGCCGGAGATCCTCGAGCGCAGCTACGGGCGCACGGCGGGCCTGCTCGGCGGGCTCGCCTCGCTCTTCTACTCGCTGCCCGCGCTCGCGCTGTTCGGGCTCGGGCGCCTGTGCCAGGTGGTGTTCGGCATCGACGCGGAGCTCGGCGCTCTGCTGCTGGGCGGCGTGACGCTGCTCTACACGCTCTGGGGTGGGCTGTGGGCGGTCGCGATCACCGACACGGTGCAGTTCGTGCTGATGTGCGTGACGCTCGCGTTCGCGATCCCGCTGCTGATGGGCGAGATGGGGGGCTTCGACGCGGTCGAGGCGGCGCTCCCCGCGAGCCACTTCGCGTTCTTCGGCGAGATGCCGCTGTGGCTCGTGATCGCCTACATGGCGACGGGCATCAGCATCCTGATCGATCCGGGCTTCTACCAGCGCGTGTTCGCCGCCAAGAGCTCGCGCCAGGCGCGCAACGCGATGCTGCTGAGCATGATCATCTGGATCTCCTACGACTGGCTGGTGGTCGCGGGCGGATTGCTCGCGGCCGTGGGCGTCGAATCGGGCGTCCTGCCCGCAGCTCTCCACTCGAACGACGCGCTGCTCACCGCGGTGATCTACGCGCTGCCCGCGGGCACCGCGGGCCTGTTCCTCGCGGGCGTGCTCGCGACCGCGATGTCGACGCTCGACAGCTACTCGCTGATCGCCGGCGCCAATCTCTCCTACGACCTCTACCGGCCGCTCGCGCGCCGCAAGCTCAGCGATCGCGAGCTCGTGCGCATGACGAAGCTCGGGATCGTGCTCACCTGGACGCTCGGCTACGTGCTCGCCTACGTATTCGACAAGCTGCTCGCGCTGTGGGTGTTCCAGGCGACCGCGCTCACGTCGACCGTGCTGGTTCCGATCTTCGCAGGCCTGTTCTGGAAGGGAAGGAAGACGCCCGCCGCGTGCATCACGAGCTATGTCTCGGGGCTGGTCGGCGTGATCGGCTACTACTACGGGATCGCGTACCTGGGCGAGCCGAACGACGTCTACGGCACCTACGTCTGGACGTTCACGCTCTGGGGTACGCAGCTCGAGCTCTGGCAGGAGTACTCGCTCTACTTCACGCTTCCGATCAGCGTGCTCGGCTTCCTGGTCGGCAATTGCTTCGGGAAGAACTACGTCCCTCCCGCACCGGCGGCCGCTGTGCGATGAACGGCTGGGATCTCTTCACCTGGCTCAACTGTGTGGTGCTCGCGGGAGCCGCGCTGATCATCTTCTGCTTCTTCCTGCGCGACGTGGGCGGCATCCTCGCGGGCCAGCGGCGCAACGACGAGCGCGACGAAGAGGCCGCGCAGCCGGATCGCGAGCGCGCCCGCGACCCGGAGCGCGAGCTGGACGCGCGCGCCGAGCGGGTGCGGCGCGCCCGCTGACCCCCGTTCCGATCAGATGTTCGGTGCGATCAGGCGGCGCGGCGCCGCTGCGGCGACGCGCCCGTCCGCGTGCGGATCGACGCCGCGCGAAGCGAGCCAGCGCGTGCCGAAGCCATAGACGAGCGCGGGCACGACGGCCGAGGCGACCGACGCGGGCGCGTAGAGGAACAGCGGGTGGATATCGCCCGTGACGGGGTTGTAGAGAAACAGGTAGAGCGCCTGGCCGAGCACGAGCGAGCCGAGCGCGAGCCAGTTGAAGCCGCGCCGGAAGTAGTACTCGCCGCTCGCATCGCTCTCGAACAGCGCGCGCAGGTTGAGCTTCTGCTTGCGCAGGAAGAAGTAGTCGGCGAACAGGATGCCCGAGATCGGCGCGTACATGGTTCCGTTATACGCGAGGAACTTGTCTCCCATACTGTAGAGCTCGGCGGGCCAGAATATGAACGGCGCGCACGGGATGCAGAGCAGCAGCATGAGCTGCCACCAGGGCGTGGTGCGGAAGCGCTTGATGTGCCGCATCGCGAGGCCGCTCGCGAAGATCGAGACCGCAGTCGAAGTCACGTTTGCGAGCGCGACGAAGACCAACGCGAGCAGACCCATCGCGACGCCCCCGAGCGGCACCATCCACTCCGTCGGGTCGTCCGACTGCACGACCAGCGCGGAGAACAGCCCGATGCAGCACGCGATGCTGCCCGAGAGCCCGAGCTGCAGGATCTCGGGATAGATCGCGTTGCGCTGTCTGCGCGTGTTGCGCGCGAGGAAACCCACGCCGCCCCACCACGAGAGGCCCGACGCGACGCCGAGCTCGACCGCGATCACGTAGTCCACGATCGGCTTGGGGCCCGGGTTGAGAGGCGGCGCTGCGGCGATCTCCGACCAGCCGTAGTCGTGGAGCAGCGTGTAGAGCATGAACACGATCAGGATGCCCAGGCCCGGCGTGATGATCGAGTTCGACACGCTGAGCAGGTGCACGCCGCGCGTCACGATCAGGTAGGAGGCCCAGAGGCCGGCCGCGACGCCCGCGCCGACGATCCAATGGCCACCCTGGTAGCCGAGCGTCTTGGCGATGTTGTGCACGCCGTTGCCAAACATCACGAGCAGCAGCCCCGCCCAGCCGAGCATGTTGATCAGGTAGAACAGCAGCGGAATGCGCACGCCGCGCTGGCCGAAGGCCGGCTTGCAGCAGTCCATCTGCTCGATTCCGTAGCGCTGGCAACCGAGCCCGAGCGCCATCGTCGTGATGAAGATGCCGATCAGGTTGCCCGCGACCAGGCACACCACACCCTGCACCGCGCCGACGTGCTTCGCGACGAAGCCGCCGGTGAGGAAGCACCAGGTTGCGATCGCGTAGGCGAAGCAGGTGGTGTGGGCGCTCGCCGTCGCGTACTCGCGCTCGGCGGGGAGCAACGGCAGCCGCCCGAACGCGCTGTCCTCGTGTCCGCCCGCGCGCGCGGCGTCGGCGCGCGCGGGCGCAGGCGCGCTCTCGGTGCTCATCGCGCTCGCCGCGGTGCGTTCACCCCGCGAACCACCAGAGCGCGAGCGCGGGCAGCACGATGCAGCCCGCGACGCAGAGGAACCAGTCGAGCGAGGTGAACGCGCCGAGCTCGGCGTCGCCGAGCGCCTCGAGCTCGTCGATGCGGCGCTCGAGGTCCGCGACGAGGCGCTCGCGATCGCTCCCGCCGCCGTTGCTCGGACCTTCTCTCGAAGCGTGCTGGGACATGCTGCTCCACCGCGCGAAGTCCACTCGGCGGCGCGCCGCGTCCGGCCGAGTGCGCGCCAATCCTAGTGGATGAAGTCGGATCCTCAAGTCGGCCGATCGCGTCGGATTCTCGAGCCGACGCATGCGCTCCCCGCGGGTGGAGCCGCGCGCGCGAGCGATCGCCGCGGCGCGCTCGTCGTCGGCGCGCCCGCGGCGAATTGGGAGAAATTCCGGGTTGCGATATGGTGATGAAGCGGAATAATGTGCGGCTTCCCACCCGGTGGTTTGGTCGACTTCTGGAGGGTCGAGCGTCAGTCTCGGAGTCGGCGATATCGAAACGAGCGTTGCATGGGGGCCCCGGCGCGTGGAGAATGGGGCCCTTCTTTTGAGGAGAACTCCCCGATGGTTCGCAATTTTCGAAACGAGGTCGGCCGCTTTGCGGTCGCGCTCGCGGCGGCGCTCAGCGCCTTCGGCGCGGGACGCGCAGCCGCGATCGACCTCGATCAGCTGGTCGCCCAGCGCATGGAAGTCAACAACGAGAGCGCCGAGAGTCAGGTGCGCATCGACAAGATCAGCGACGAGACCGACAAGCTCGTCGCCGAGTACCGCGTGGTGCTGCAGCGCATCGACGCGCTGCGCACCTACAACCACCAGGTGAGCGAGCTGATCGACTCGCAGCACGCCGAGATGGACTCGCTGCGCAGGCAGATCGACGATGTCGAGCTCGTCGGCCGCGAGGTCACGCCGCTGATGCTCGGAATGATCGACGCGATCGAGAACTTCGTCGAGCTCGACGTGCCGTTCGAGCCGAAGGAGCGCGCGGACCGCATCGCAGAGCTGCACGCGCTGATGGGGCGCTCGGACGTCACCGACGCCGAGCGCTATCGAAAGATCATGGAGGCCTACCAGGTCGAGAACGAGTACGGACGCACCATCGAGGCCGATCAGGGTCAGCTGAGCCTCGACGGCACGGAGCGAACGGTCGATTACCTGCGCGTGGGGCGCGTCGCATTCCTCTACCAAACGCTCGATGGAACCGAGACCGGCGTGTGGGATCAGAAGAACCGGGGCTGGGTCGACGCATCCGACTACGCGAGCTCGGTGCGCCTCGGGCTGCGCATGGCGCGCAAGCAGGTCGCGCCCGATCTGATCAAACTCCCCCTGCCCACCGCGGAGGCGGCGCAACAATGAAGCGGCTCGCGTCCCTACTCAGCACCCTGATCCTCGCCGCGGGCGCGCCGGTCGCGCTCGCGCAGCAGCCCGCCGCCGAGAAGCCTGCGGCCGAGAAGCCTGCCGCCGAGCCGACCGCCGCCGAGAAGGCAGCCGCCGACAAGGCCGCGGCCGAGATGCCCGTGCCCGCGAAGGCGCCGAAGGCCACCTCGCTCGACGACCTCCTGCAGCGCGTCAAGCAGGGCTGGACCGGCGAGCGCCGACAGAACGCCGATCGCGAGGCCGCGTTCGCGAAGGCCAAGCAGGATCAAGAGCGCCTGCTCCGAGAGGCCAAGGCGCTGCGCGACTCGCTCGAGCGGCGCAGCGAG
>DASPGF010000160.1:0-3006 GCA_035620755.1 Myxococcota bacterium | reverse complement strand
TGGCGATGGGCTGCGTCGCGATGACCGCGGCGGCCTGGGACAGCTTCTCCGACGCCTCGAGCTCGCCGGCCGCATGGATGATCTTGGCGCGCTTCTCCCGCTCCGCCTCCGCCTGGCGCGCCATCGCGCGCTGCATGTCGGGCGGCAGGTCGATCTGCTTCACCTCGACCGCGCGAACCTTCACGCCCCAGGGCTCGGTCTGCAGATCGATGATCTCCTGCAGCCGCTGGTTGATCGTCTCGCGCTCCGCGAGCAGCTCGTCGAGCTCCGCCTGGCCGCAGATGCTGCGCAGCGTCGTCTGCGCGAGCTGGGACGTCCCATACAGGTAGTTCTCGACCTGGATCACCGCCTTCTCGGGGTGGAGCACGCGGAAGTAGAGCACCGCGTTGACTTTCACCGAGACGTTGTCGCGCGTGATGACCTCCTGCGAGGGCACGTCCATCACGATCTCGCGCAGGCTGATGCGCACCATGCGGTCGACGCCCGGGATGATCCACTTGAAGCCCGCGGTCTTGACGCCGATGAACCGACCGAGCCGGAACACGACGCCGCGCTCGTACTCGGTGATGATGCGGACGCCGAACACGAACAGCGCCGCGAACGTTCCAATGACGACGAGCAGTCCCAGGCCCATCCGGTTCCTCCCTTGTTTTCGCTTGCCTCGATCGGATCAGCTGCGCTCGCTGGAGCCGGATCGCGGACTCGAATCGGCGCGGCGCACGCGAAGGCTCATTCCCTCCACGGCCGTGACCTCCACGCTCTCGCCGCTCGCGATCTGCTGATCGGCCTTCGCCGACCAGTATTCCCCGCGCACGAACACCTTTCCTGTCGGGGTGAGCGGCGTGCGCGCCTCGCCGATCAGGCCCAGCAACTCGTCGACGCCCGCGGTCTGCGCGCGGAACAGGCTGCGCGTGACGATCAGCACGACCGTGCCCGCCGCGAGCGCGAAGCCCGCGACCACCGGCACGAGGAACGTCCAGAACGGCAGCGTGAGGTCGCTCAGCTCGGGCATGTCGAAGATCATCGATCCGCCGACCAGCATGCACACGATGCCCAGCGCGAACAGCACGCCGAACGACGTCACGAAGATCTCGAGCACGAGCAGGATCATTCCCACGATCATCACGAGCAGCCCGATCCACGAGAACGGCAGGATCTGCAGCGCGAAGCCCGCGAGCACGAGACACAGCGCGCCGAGGATCCCGGGCACGAGCAGGCCCGGCTGTTGGAATTCGATGTAGAGACCCAGCATGCCCGCCATCACGAGCAGCACCGCGATGTCCGGGCTCGCGAGGAAGTTGAAGAGCTTCGTCATCGCCGTCATCTCGATCTCGCGCACTTCCACGTTGGCGAGGTCCATCACCACCGGCTGGTCCTCGACCTCGACTTCCATTCCGGTGACCTGCTCGAGCAGCGCGCTGCGGTTCGGCGCGACGAGATCGATCACACCGAGCCGCAGCGCCTCGTCCTGCGCGATCGCCTCGGCTTCGCGAACCGCGCTGATCGCCCACTCGACGTTGCGCTTGCGCTCCGCGGCGATCGATTCGATGAATGCCATGGTCATCTTCTCGGCCTTCTCCATCGCAACGTCGCGACGCTCGTCGTCCTCGTCACGCGAGCCGCCGCCGCCCGACGCGCTGATCGGCGACGCGGCGCCGATGCTCGTACCGGGGGCCATCGCCGCGATGTGCGCCGCGAGGGTGATGAACGTGCCCGCGGATGCCGCCCACGCACCCTTCGGCGTCACGTACACGATCACCGGTACACCCGAGTTGAGAATCGCCTGGATGATGTCCTTGGTCGAGGCGAGCAGGCCCCCGGGCGTGTCGAGCTCGATCAGCAGCGCGCGCGCCGAGTCGCTCTCGCTCTGCGCGATCGCGCCCTGGATGAAATCGGAAGACGCCGGATTGATCGACCCCTTGATCGCGATCCGATTGATGTGCGCCGCCTCGGC
The DNA here is from genome assembly GCA_035620755.1 of Myxococcota bacterium. Lineage (GTDB taxonomy): Bacteria > Myxococcota_A > UBA9160 > UBA9160 > SMWR01 > JACZVU01. Next base: position 1,052 of record DASPGF010000160.1, on the reverse strand, counting down.
GGCGCCCGCGAGCAGCGCGAGCGCGAGCCAAGCGACGCCGAGCTCGCGAATCGCGCGCGTGCGTCGGCGCGACATCACGCGTTTCCCTTCCGCAGCTTCGCGATCCGGTCGAGCAGCTCCGCGGCGACCGCGCGCTTGGGCAGCCGCGGCAGCTCTTCGATCTGCCCGTTCGGCCAGACGAACACCACTTCGTTCGAATCCGCGTCGAATGCGCGCGCGGCCGGCCCGATCTCGTTCGCGACGAGCAGGTCGCAGCCCTTGCGCGCGAGCTTGCGGCGCGCTGCGTCGATGAGGTCGTGGCTCTCCGCCGCGAACCCGACCACGGTGCGCGCGCCCTTGGCCGCGCACAGCTCGGCGAGGATGTCGGGGTTCGCAACCAGCTCGAGCGTGAGGCCCGCCGCGTCCGCGAGCTCCTCCTTCTTGATCTTGCGCTCGGAGCGCTCGACGGGCCGGAAGTCGGCGACCGCGGCCGCCATCACGGCGACGCTCGCCGCCTCGAACTCCGCGCGCAAGGCGTCGCGCATCTCGCCCGCCGTCTGCACGTCGATGCGCCGAACACCCGCGGGCGTCGCGAGCGAGGTCGGCCCCGCCACGAGGATCACGGCCGCGCCACGCCGCGCCGCCTCTCCCGCGACCGCGAATCCCATCTTGCCCGAGGAGCGGTTGCCGAGGTAGCGAACCGCGTCGATCGGCTCGCGCGTTCCGCCCGCGCTCACGAGCACCACCTCACCCGCGAGATCGCGGCTTCCGAGCAGGATCTCGGCCTCGGCGGCGATCGCCTCGGGCGATGCCATGCGGCCCGCGCCTTCCCAGCCGCATGCGAGCTCGCCGGATTCGGGGCCGATCGCGACGACGCCGCGCGCGCGCAGCACCTCGACGTTCTCGCGCGTCGCGGCGTGCTCCCACATGTTGACGTTCATCGCGGGCGCGACGAGGATCGGCGCGCGCGTTGCGAGCAGCAGCGTCGAGACCAGGTCATCCGCGAGCCCCGCGCGCAGCTTCGCAAGCGCGTTCGCGGTCGCGGGCGCGACGATCATGGGCGACGGCCGCGT
>DASPGF010000159.1:0-3403 GCA_035620755.1 Myxococcota bacterium | reverse complement strand
GCTGACGGCGCTCGCGCTGATGGCGACGAGCCTGTTCGCATCCTGGATCGGCGCGCAGGGGCTCCCCGCGGTGATCTGGAAGCCGATTGCGATGGCGAGCAGCCTGCTCACCTTCCTGCTCGCGCTGCGCATGGTCGCGCTGTTCGATCCGCTGCAGACGGGCTTCCAGCTCGTGGAGCACGCCGCGTGGATTCCCGAGTACGGCATCCATTACTTCGTGGGCGTCGACGGCATCAGCCTGATGATGGTGCTGCTCACGACCTTCCTGGTGCCGATCGTGCTGCTGGCCTCGTGGAACGACGTGTCGAAGTCGCTGCGCAACTACCTGTTCTTCATGCTCAGCCTCGAGAGCGGCATGCTCGGTACGTTCGTCTCGCTGAACGCGTTCCAGTTCTACGTGTTCTGGGAGGCGATGCTGGTGCCGATGTACTTCATCATCGGCATCTGGGGCGGGCCGCGGCGCATCTACGCGGCCGTCAAGTTCTTCCTGTTCACGATGGTCGGCTCGCTGCTGATGCTGCTCGCGATGCTCGTGCTCTACTACCTCGGCCTCGACCAGCTCGGCTCGCTGAACTTCGACCTCGTCGCCGCGCCGGGCGCGGCGTCGGGCGGGCTGATGCAGATCGCGGTGCCGCTCGACGGCGTCTGGTGGCAGACGCAGCACTGGCTGTTCGCCGCGTTCGCGCTCGCGTTCGCGATCAAGGTGCCGATGGTGCCGCTGCACACCTGGCTTCCCGATGCGCACGTGGAGGCGCCCACCGCGGGATCGGTGGTGCTCGCGGGCGTGCTGCTGAAGATGGGGACCTACGGCTTCCTGCGCTTCGCGATCCCGCTCTTCCCCACGGCCGCGGTCGAGCTCGCGCCCTGGATGATGGCGCTGTCGGTGATCGGCATCGTATACGGCTCGCTCGTCGCGATGGTGCAATCCGACGTCAAGAAGCTCGTCGCGTATTCGTCGGTCGCGCACCTGGGCTTCGCAATGCTCGGCATCTTCGCGCTGAACGTGCACGGCCTCACGGGCGGCGTGCTGCAGATGGTCAACCACGGGCTCTCGACGGGCGCGCTGTTCATCCTGGTCGGCATGCTCTACGAGCGCCGCCACACCCGGCAGATCGCGGACTTCGGAGGCGTGGCGCGGCCGATGCCGGTGTTCGCGGCGTGCTTCGGCGTCGTCGTGATGTCCAGCATCGGGCTGCCGATGCTCAACGGCTTCGTGGGTGAGTTCCTGATCCTGCTCGGTGCGTATCTCGCGGCGCCGCGCTTCGCGGTGATCGCGACCTCGGGCGTCGTGCTCGCCGCGGTCTACATGCTCTGGATGTACCGGCGCGTGATGTTCGGCCCGGTCGAGAAGGCCGAGAACCGCGGCCTGATCGACCTCGATCTGCGCGAGAAGGCGGTGATGGCCGCGCTGCTGCTGCCGATCGCGTGGATCGGCGTGTATCCCGATCCGCTGCTGCGCCGCATCGAGCCGTCGGTGATCGAGCTGATGCGCGAGCTCGAGCAGCGCGTGGCCGTCGACGCGGAGCTGCATGTCGATCCGGCGGCCGCGGATTCCGCGGGCTCGAGCGGGGAGCCGCTGTGACGCCCGCGCCGGCGATCAACCTCTCGGTCGTGCTGCCGATCGCGCTGGTCGCGATCGGCTCGATGGCGATCCTCGTCGGCGAGGTGCTGCTCTCGCGTGCGGACAACCTGCTCGGCCGCAAGGTGACGGAATCGCTGATCGGCAGCGCGCTCGCCGCGACCGCGATCTTCTTCCTCGTGCTCGCGCTCTACAGCGCGGGCCTCGCGTTCGCGTCGGGCGGCGCGCAGGTCTTCGACCCGAACCGCGCGATGATCCAGCTCGACGCGTTCTCCTCGCTGGTGACCGCGCTGCTCGCGGTCGCGGCGCTGCTCTCGTGCGCATTGTCGATCGCCTATCTCTCCGAGCTGCGCATCAACCACGGCGAGTACTACGCGCTCGCGCTGCTCTCGGTGAGCGGCATGATGCTGATGGTCGCGGCGGTGGATCTGATCGCGGTGTTCCTCGGCCTCGAGCTCATGAGCATCCCGATCTACGTGCTCGCGGGCTTCGACCGGCGCAAGCTGCGCAGCAACGAGTCGGCGATCAAGTACTTCGTGATCGGGTCGTTCGCGAGCGCGATCCTGCTCTACGGGATGGCGCTGCTCTACGGCGCGACGGGCAGCACCGAGTTCGCCGCGCTGCGCGCGGGCCTCGACGTGGCCGATCCGATGGCGCGCGTCGGGCTCGGGCTGGTCGTGGTCGGCTTCGCGTTCAAGATCTCGCTGGTGCCGTTCCACCAGTGGACGCCGGACGTCTACGAAGGGGCTCCGTCCGCGGTCACGGCCTTCATGTCGGTGACCGTCAAGGTCGCCGCGTTCGCGGCGCTGATCCGGCTGCTCGCGATGGTGTTCGATCCGACCGACGAGGTTCTCATCCGCGTCTTCTGGCTGCTGTCCGCGCTCACGATCATCGTCGGTAACGCAATGGCGGTGATCCAGGAGAACGTCAAGCGAATGCTCGCCTACTCGAGCATCGCGCACGCAGGCTACCTGATGATCGGGCTCGTCACGGGGACGATCGAGGGCTATTCGGCGCTGCTGTTCTATCTCGTGAGCTATGTGTTCATGAACCTCGGCGCATTCGGAGTGGTGGTGTCGCTCGCGCACGGCGGCAGCGACTGCGAGCGCATCGCGTCGTTCGCGGGCCTCGCGCGCCGCCGCCCGGGTCTCGCCGCGTTGATGACGTTGTTCATGCTCTCGCTCGCGGGCATTCCCGGCACCGCGGGCTTTCTCGGCAAGTTCCGCGTGTTCATGGCCGCGGTGCACAGCGGCGACCTGTGGCTGCTGATCATCGGCGTGCTGATGAGCGTGGTGTCGGTCTACTACTATCTGCGCATTCCGGTGCTGATGTACATGCGCGAGCCCTCCGACGACGCGCCGCACAAGGAGATCGCGAGCGGCGAGGGCGCCGTGCTCGCGCTCTGCGCGCTCGCCGTGCTGGCGCTCGGATTGCTTCCGAACCGCGTGCCGCTGCCGTTCTTCGGCGCGGTCGACGTGCTCGGCTGGGCGCGCCGATCCGTGGAGATGTTCTTCGGCGGCTGAGCGTTCCGATCGGCGGCTGAGCGCCGCACGGCGGGCCTTGCCCGGCTGCGTGGCGGTGTGCTTCCCTTCGCGTTCATGCTCGACCCCCGCATGCTCGAGAGCCGCCGCGACGAGATCGCGACGAGCTGCCGGCGCCGCCGCGCGGAGGTCGATCTCGGAGCCGCGATCGCCGCCCACAGGCGCGTCGTCGAGCTGCAGACCCAGCTCAACGCGCTCAATCAAAGGCGCAACGAGCACCAGGCCGGCGCCAAACGCCAGCTCGCGCCCGACGCGCGCGACGCGCACGTCGCGGAGGGGCGCC
>DASPGF010000158.1:0-4329 GCA_035620755.1 Myxococcota bacterium | reverse complement strand
CTGGGCTCGGAAGCCGGCGACCTCGGTCAGCAGGTGATACGCGCGCTCGCAGATCTCGACCTTGCGCGGCACGGACTCCGCCTGGCCCGACTCGTCGAACGCCATCACCACCACGCCCGCGCCGTAGCGCTGCACGAGCCGCGCCTTGGCGAGGAAGTCCTGCTCGCCCTCCTTGAGGCTGATCGAGTTGACGAACCCCTTGCCCTGGATGCACTTGAGCCCGGCCTCGATCACCGCGAAGTTGGAGCTGTCGATCATCACCGGGATCGCCGCGATCTCGGGCTCGGTCGCGATCAGGTTGAGGAAGGTCGTCATCGCCTGCGGCGAATCGAGCATTCCCTCGTCCATGTTCACGTCGAGGATGTTCGCGCCCCCGCGCACCTGATCGAGCGCCACCTCGGCGGCGGCCGCGAAATCCCCGCGTTGGATCAGCTTCATGAAGCGCCGCGAGCCCGTCACGTTGGTGCGCTCGCCGATCAGCGCGAAGCCCGAATCGGGCCGCAGGCTCAGCCGCTCGAGCCCGCTGAAGTGAGCCGCCGTGGTGTCGGGCTCGGGGAGCGCGCGCGGCGGAACGCCCTGCACGGCGCGCGCGATGGCGCGGATGTGGTCGGGCGTGGTGCCGCAGCAGCCGCCGACGAGGTTGACCAGGCCGCTGCGCGCAAACTCCGCGAGCAGGCGCGCGGTGGTCTCCGGGCCCTCGTCGTAGCCCCCGAACGCATTCGGCAATCCGGCGTTCGGATACGCGCTCACGAAGACGGGCGCGACCGCGGCGAGCTCGGCGAGGAAGGGCCGCATCTCGGTCGCCCCGAGCGCGCAGTTGATTCCCACGCACAGCGGATCGGCGTGCGCGATCGAGGTCCAGAACGCCTCCACGGTCTGACCGGAGAGCGTCCGGCCGCTGCGATCGGCGATCGTCACCGAGATCATCAACGGCAGCGAGATCGCGCGCTCGCGCCTGCCGTCGAGCACGGCGGCGATCGCGGCCTTCGCGTTGAGCGTGTCGAAGATCGTCTCGATCAGGAGGATGTCGACGCCGCCGTCGATCAGCGCGTCGACCTGCTCGCGATATGCGGCGCACAGCTCGTCGAAGCCGAGGCTGCGCGCGGCTGGATCGTCGACGCTCGGCGAGATCGAGAGCGTCTTCGGCGTCGGGCCGATCGCGCCCGCGACGAAGCGCGGTCGATCGGGCGTGCGCCGCGTCCAAGTCGCCGCGCAGCGCGTGGCGATCTGCGCGGCGCGACGGTTCATCTCGGCGACCAGCGGCTCGAGCCCGTAGTCGGCCTGCGCAACTGCATTCGCACCGAAGGTGTTGGTCTCGACGATGTCCGCGCCGGCTTCGAAGAACGCGTCGTGGATCGCCTCGATCAGCTCGGGGCGGCTGAGCACGAGCGCCTCGTTGTCGCCTTGGAGATCGACGCCGTGGTCCGCGAGGGCCTCGCAGCGGAAGTCCGCTTCGCCGAGCTTGTGCGCCTGGAGCATCGTGCCCATCGCGCCGTCGAGCACGAGGATGCGCTCAGCGAGCAGGCGCTCGAGCTCGGCGCGGCGCGGGTGGGCAGCCATGGGCTCCTCCTCGCCCATCCGTATCGGGCGTCCAAGGCTCCGATTATAAATTATTATTCGTGTATCTCAATTGAGTGATTAATAAATTGCCCCCCGGGGATAAAAGCAGTAGAGGGGAGCCAGGGGGGAGATCAATGCGAATCTGTTCGCAGGGCCCCGGGCGCTTCGCGTAGCGCGGGCCGGCGCGCTCAGTCGGGGTCGCGGAAGCGCGGAGCCCGCCCCTCGCGCCGCGCGCGCGCGGCCTCGAGCTGGTTGGCGCGGCCGATCAGCCCGCGCTGCAGCGCGGCCTCGCGCTCGAAGCGCCGCCGCAGCGGCAGCGCCTCGACCTCGGCGAACAGCCGCTTGGCGGCGCGCACGGCATCCGGCGAGCAGCGCGCGATCTCGCGCGCGAGCTCGAGCGCGCGCTCGAGCGGCGTCTCGCTGAGCTCGCTCGCGAGCCCGCGCGCGCGGGCCTCGCTGCCCGAGAGCGGCCGGCCCGTGAACACGAGCAGCTTGGCGACGTCGAGCCCGACCAGCCGTTCGAGCGAGATGGCGCCGCCCATGTCCGGGATCAGGCCCCAGGCGATCTCGAGCGCGGCGAGCTGCGCGTCGGGCGCGACGACGCGGAGGTCCGCGGCGAGTGCGATCTGCAGGCCCGCGCCGAACGCCGCGCCGTGTATGGCCGCGATCACCGGCACGGGCAGCTCGGCCCACACCCAGGCTGCGCGTTGGACGCGGTTTCCCGCCGCGTCGGGAGCGCTGCCGAGCAGCTCGTCGAGCCGCTCGTCGATGTTCGCGAACAGCGCGGTGTCGAGGCCGGCGCAGAAGCACGGCCCCGCGCCCGAGAGCACCACCGCGCGCAGCGAGCGGTCGGCTGCGAGCTCCGCGCCCGTCCGGCCCAGCGCGTCGAGCATCTCGAGATCGCACGCGTTGCGCTTCTCGGGTCGATCGAGCCGGACGCTCGCGACGCCGTCGCCGTCGATCGAAACCGAAACTCGCTCGGACATCGCGCCTCCGCGGCCCGCCTCAGTCGATCCGGATCAGGCGCCGCGCGTGCGCGAGCTCGCCGTGATCGTCGATCGCGCGCACCTCGATCGCGTGCGTACCGACGGGCGGATTCGCGGGCAGCGTGCCCACCCACAGGTGGGGCGACTCGATCGCAGGCGGCAGGAAGAAGCGAGGGCGCGGGTTGCGGCGAAGATCGCGCTCGATCGCGGCGAGGTAGAACGGGTCTCCCCGCGACTCGCGCCTTAGAGGAATCCAGTCTGCGATCCCGACGGTCGCACCGGCCTCCTGCGCTTCACCGACGCCACCCGTCTCGCGGGTCCCGGCAACTGCGTCGGCATCGCCGCCGACGGCGAGGCGCATCTCGACGCGGGTCCGTTCCGAGCCGTTGAATACGTTGACCACGATCTCGGTCTCGGCAGCCCTCGCGGCGCTCGCCGCGCCCGGGCTGAAGATGCTCATCTGGTGCTCGGGGGGCCGCCGTGCGGCCTTGAAGCGGATCGCGTAGCGGCTGCCGTCGAACTCGATGATCGCGTAGCCGTTGGGCGCGCCGCAGCGCATCGTCGCGTGCGGGATGCCGAGCTCGTCCTCGGCCCCGAGCCACCAGCTGCCCGAGGCCGTCGCGACGACCATCTGGTGGTGCGACTGCGCGCCCGCGGCGGCTGCGTCGGCGCCGTAGTAGCGGTGCTCCTGATAGTGGTTGTGGCCCGCGAGCGAGAGCGTGTAGGGGTGGTGCTCGAGGCGCGCGAGCAGCGCGTCGCGCTCGCGAAGCTCGAGCGACGGGCTCTCGAACGGGATGTGCATCGCAATCACGATCAGCCGATCGCGCGGAACCGTGTCGAGATAGTTCGAGACGAATGCGAGCTGCTGCTGCGAGAGCCCCGCCTCGTACGGCCCTGGCGTGCCGTCTGGCTTCGCGCCCGCGTAGACCACGTCGTCGAGCACGATGAAGTGGACCTTGCCGTAGGCGAACGCGTAATCGGTCGGCCCATAGACACGCTCGAAGCTCTCGTCCGAATCGCGATCGGACGCGGCGTCGAAGTTGAGGTCGTGATTCCCGATCGCGTTGTACCACGGCAGCCCGATCCGCCCGATCGAGCGGTTGAGCGGCTCGAACAGCGAGAGATCATCTCCAACCAGATCGCCGAGCGTGATGCCAAACGCTGCTTCGGATCCGATCAGCTCTTCGATGACGTCGCGGTCGAGCAGGCTCAGCTCGTCGAGGCTGTAGGGCTGGGTGTCCGCGAGCACGATCGCGCGAAACGATTCGCGCTCGCGCTGGCGGTGCAGCGGGAAATCGATGCGCTCGGGAAGCGGGCCCGTCGGATCGACGCCCGCGAATTCGAGCTGGCTCGGCGAGCCGTCGGGCTTGTGGACGTAGTAGAAGCGCGGCAGGCCGTTGACGTCGAACGGTGTCATCCAGCCCTCAGGCTTGACGACGAACACGATCGAGTCGTTCCCGACCGCGATCCGGTAGCGGCCGCGCCAATCCGTGAGCACGACGTCGAGCCCGTTCGACACCGCGACGCCGCCGATTCCGAAATCGAAACGGTCTCGTACGCCGTTGCGGTTGCGGTCGTGGAACACCACGCCCGAAGTGAACGCAGGCTCTGCGTCGGATACGGGCTCCGCGCCGGATGCGGGGCTCGCGGTGGCGCTCGCCGCGAGCAGGGCGAGCGCGATGCGGGCGATGCCGAAGCGGGATGCGCGCATCAGCGCGGCGCGACGCTCGGCAGCGCCGCGTGCGGGGCGCGAATCGCGAGCGTCGATGCGGCGCTCACGTCG
>DASPGF010000157.1:0-3177 GCA_035620755.1 Myxococcota bacterium | reverse complement strand
CCTCGAGCCCGCCCAATTGCTCGCGCTCGCGCGGGCGCTTCGCGACGCGCCGCCCGCCGGCGCTTGACGCCGAGCGGCGACTAGTCCAATCTCTCGCGACCGAGAGGGGTCTCGCGGGTCGCGAACTCCATCACGGCGAACGAAGCGAAGCACAGAGCATCGATCCGCATCGCCGCGCTGCGCGCCTCGGATCGACGAAGACGACGCCGAGCAACGCCCGAGCAACGCTTGGATCCCGGAATCGAGAGACCTGGTGCACCCGGGGATCCGATCCAGGACCGAGACGGGGGTGGTTGACGGACGGCCAGCGGTCCCTACCGCGAGGTCGACGCCGCGCCTCCGGATTCCTCCGGTGGGCGCGTTTTCGCGAACGACAGCCGAACGCGCGTGATGCTGCGCGACGATGCGCGACGATGCACGTCGATACGCGATCCGGGAGGTGTCCATGTCCGCCGTCAGCGCCAGCGCGCGCCGAGAGCACCGCGTCACCATTCCGTCACTCGTCGCGCGCAAGGCACGCGGAGAGCGCATTGCGATGCTCACCGCCTACGACTTCGCGTTCGCGAGCCTGTTCGACGCAGCCGAGATCGACGTGCTGCTCGTCGGCGATTCGCTCGCGAACGTCGTGCAGGGGCAGGACACGACGCTCCCGGTGACGCTCGACGAGATCGTCTACCACACGCGCCTGGTCGCGCGCGGCGCGCGCCGCGCGGTGGTCGTGAGCGACATGCCCTTCGGCAGCTACCAGGTCTCGCCGCGCGCGGCGCTGCGCAATGCGATCCGCTGCGTGAAGGAGGGCGGCGCGCACGCCGTCAAGCTCGAGGGCGGCGAGAACGTCGCGCGCACCATCGCGCGAATCGTGGCGGCCGAGATCCCCGTGATGGGCCACGTCGGCCTCACGCCGCAGGCGATCCACCGCATGGGCGGCCATCGCATCCAGGGGCGCGATCCCGAGAGCCGTGCGCGCGTGCTGCGCGATGCGCGCGCCGTCGAGGCCGCGGGCGCGTTCGCGATCGTGCTCGAGTGCGTCCCCGAGGATCTCGCGCGCGAGATCACCGCAACGCTCGCGATTCCGACGATCGGCATCGGCGCGGGCGCACACTGCGATGGCCAGGTGCTCGTGATGCACGACCTGCTCGGGCTCGGCGACGCGCCGCCGAGCTTCGCCAAGCAGTACGCGAGCCTCGGCGCGCTCGCCGTGCAGGCCGCGCGGAGTTTCTCCGACGAGGTCTCGAACGCGAAGTTCCCCGACGCGCGACACACCCATCGGTAGACTCGCGTGCGCGTGGTCGAGACGGTCGCGCAGCTGCAGGCGCTCGCGGATCGCGAGCGCGCGGCGGGCCATCGGCTCGCGCTCGTGCCGACGATGGGCGCGCTGCACGCGGGGCACCTGTCGCTGATCGCGCGCGCGCGCGAACGCGCCGACCGCGTCTGGGTCTCGATCTTCGTCAATCCGACCCAGTTCGACAGCGCGGCCGACGTCGAGCGCTACCCGCGCACGCTCGACGAGGATCTGCGCCGCTGTGGCGAGGCCGGCGTCGACCTCGTGTTCGCGCCCAGCGCCGGCGAGATGTACCCGCGCGCGGGCCAGGCGTGGGTGGAGGTGGGCGAGATCGGCGAGGTGCTCTGCGGCGCGTCGCGGCCCGGGCACTTCCGCGCGGTCGCGACGATCGTCGCGAAGCTGCTGCTCGCCGCGAAGCCACACGTCGCGGTGTTCGGCGAGAAGGATTACCAGCAGCTCGTGGTGATCCGCGCGCTGGTCGGCGATCTCGGCGTCGACGTCGAGATCGCGTCGGCGCCGATCGCGCGCGAGCCCGACGGCCTCGCGCTGTCGAGCCGCAACCGCCTGCTTCACCCCGAGGCGCGCGCGCAGGCGGTCGCGCTCGCTCGCGCGCTCGACGCCGTGGAATCGGCGCTCGCCGCCGACGAGCGCGACAGCGGGCGGCTGCGCGCGCTCGCCATCGCGGAGATCGAGAAGGCGCCGCTCGCGCGCATCGACTACGCAGAGCTGTGCGACGCGCAGTCGCTCCGTCCGATCGAGGGAGCGCTCGCCGCGCCGACGCTGCTCGCGCTCGCCGTTTGGTTCGATCCGCCCGCGGACGGCGTGGGTCGGCCGGTTCGGCTGATCGACAACCGGGTGCTCGTGCCGCTGCGCGACGAGCGCGGCTGCTAGCGCGACGGAGGCACGAGCGACGGCGATGGCGGCGGGGAAGGGCGAGGATTCGCGCAAGGTCATCGCGAGCAACCGCAAGGCGCGTTACGAGTACGAGATCCTCGACACGTTCGAGGCGGGTCTGGTGCTGCTCGGCCCGGAGGTGAAATCGCTGCGCGCGGGGAAGGCCAACCTCGGCGACGCCTACGCGGAGATCCGGCGCGGCGAGGTCTACCTGCTCAACGCGCACATCGGCGCCTACGAGCAGGCCGGGCGCGCGAACGCGGATCCACTGCGCGAGCGCAAGCTGCTGCTCCATCAGCGCGAGATTGCTCGGCTCGTGGGCCGCGTCGCGGAGCGCGGCTTCACGCTGATCCCGCTGCAGCTCTACTTCAAGGACGGGCGCGCGAAGGTGCAGCTCGCGCTCGCGCGCGGTAAGCGCCGCTACGACAAGCGAGAGGCGATCCGCGAGCGCGAGACCGACCGCGACCTCAAGCGCACGCTGCGCGCGCGAGGTCGGCCGCGCGCCTAGCGCCGCCGAGCCCGGCGCCTCGGGCGAATTTCACTGAACTTCGGCGGCTGTTCGACCGATCCTGCCTGCCGGGACCACTGCGTCGGCCCAGGGGTGCGGCCTGCGCGGGAGAGAAGAGAGCCTCGCATGAGCGTGACGACCGCCAAGCTGCTGATGATCCCGCTGCTCTTCGCGTGCGCGCTCTACGCGACGCGCAACTACTCGGGCGAGGTCGCGATCCTCTACACCACGGACGGCGCGGGCAAGGCCTACACCAATCGCGTGTGGGTGCTCGATCACGGTCACGAGATCTGGATCCGCGCGCTCGATCCGACGAGCGAGTGGTACGACCGCGTGCTCAACCACCCCGAGGTCGAGCTGCGGCGCGGCGAGTCGATCGCGAAGTTCCGCGCCATCCCGCGCGCCGAGCGGCGCGAGCGCATCAACGCGCTCATGGCCGATCAGTACCGCTGGGCGGAGTGGCTGCTCTCGAAGATCGAGGATCACGACGAGG
>DASPGF010000156.1:0-3265 GCA_035620755.1 Myxococcota bacterium | reverse complement strand
GCCTGAGTCCAGCGCCGAGTGGAAGCCCGAGGTCGCTGCGGGAGGCATTCGGCGCGGTCGACGTCGAAAGCGGACAACCAACCGTGAAAGCCAAACACGCCGCCACGAGATTCACGTCCGTGTTTCTCCAAAGAAAAGAATCCAGGGACGTACACCCCATTCATTGCCGTCTAACTAGTATTAGACAGACCCACCCGAATCCATGAGCGCGGGGTGCTGGTCAGTCTAATTCGGGTTGAAGGATATCGGGTCGAGCGGCGTAAGCTACCGCGCAGTCTTCGTTTGTGGGGCGAGTGGTGGGCGCGGGGGCGTATTATGCAGTTCTGGATAAAACCAGAAAGAAGGTCGTCACGGGTGGGCGTCGCCATCGTGCCCGCGGGGGATGTCCTTGCGCGCGGCGAATCATTTTCCTTCCCCTTGATTGCGCGGTCGAGTTGCGCCGAGGGTCGGTGGTGCATGATCAATCCTCGCCGAGGCGGTCCGCGGGAGAAGGGACGCCCGCGGGGCCGCGGTTCAGCACGTGAGTGTAGACCATCGTCGTGGAGACGTCCTTGTGGCCGAGCAGCTGCTGCACGGTGCGGATGTCGCTGCCGGCTTCGAGCAGGTGCGTCGCAAAAGAGTGACGGAAGCTGTGGCAGGTTGCGCGCTTGGGGATCCCCGACTCGATCGCGGCGCGGCGTACGGCGCGCTGAATGAGAGTCTCGTGCAGATGGTGGCGCCGGCGCTGGCCCGTTGTGCGGTCGACGTAGTGGCGTGTCGCGGGGAAGATCCATTGCCAGGGCCACTCGCGCCCCGCCGAGGGAAGCTTTCGCGCGAGCGCGCCGGGCAGCTCGACCCAGCCCGCGCCACTCTCGACGTCGCGCGCGTGCTGTGCGCGCACGCGTTCGAAGTGCTCGGTGAGCTCGGCCTTGATGGACAGCGGCAGCATGGTGGCGCGGTCCTTGCCGCCCTTGCCGCGCCGAACGTGGATCTGATTGCGGTCGAAGTCGATGTCCTTCACGCGCAGGCGGCAGCACTCGAGCAGGCGCAGGCCGCAGCCGTAGAGCAGCGTCGCGATCAGGCGCGGCTCGCGCTCGAGCTTCGCGAGCACGGCGCGCACTTCGTCGCGCGTGAGCACGACGGGAAGCCGCGCGGGCGCCTTGGCGCGCACGAGGTCGTCGAGCCAAGGCAGCTCGATGCCGAGCACCTCGCGGTAGAGGAAGAGCAGCGCCGCGAGAGCCTGGTTCTGGGTCGAGGCCGAGATCTGGTCGCGCATCGCGAGCGAGCTGAGGAACGCCGTGACGTGCTCGGCGCCGAGCTCGACGGGATTGCGGCGCCCGTGAAACTCATAGAAGCGGCGCATCCAGCTGAGGTAGGCGTGCTCGGTGCGCGGGCTGAGCTGGCGAAGGCGCATGGCCTGCCGAGCGCGGTCACCGAGGCGCCGAGTCGGCGTGCCGCGTGATACGGGCGCCACGGCAGCTCGCTTCGGCTCGGGCGGCTGCGACAGCTCGCGGGCCACGACGACTCGCTGCGGCTGAGCCGGCTGCGACGGCTCGCGCGCCACGACGACTCGCTGCGGCGCTGGCGATCGCGATTCGGGCGGCTGCGCTGACTCGGGCGGTTGCGGCGGCAAACGCGGGCCTCTGGGACCGAGGCGGATGCCGTGAGCATACCGGAGTGAGCTCGAATCCTCTTGCGGAGGCCGCGGATACGGCCGGCCACGCCGACTGCGCCCGACGATCTCGCGCATGAGACATTTCGCCCTAACCCGTCCCAACAGCGGCCCGACTGTCTCAAAGTTGAATCGCGCGCGCATGTCGGGAATACTGCGCGCGGCGCTGGGGGCGGGTGCGCGGTGAAGAAGCTCACGGTTCGCGAGGCGGCAGGGCTGCTCAATGCCTCGGAGAAGAGCGTATACCGCTGGATCAAGCAGGGACGGCTGCCCGCGTACCGCATCAACGACCAGTATCGGATCAACCGCGCGGAGCTGCTCGAGTGGGCGACCGCGCGCAAGCTGCACGTGTCGCCCGAGATCTTCGCGGAGCCGGAGAGCGAGGCGGGGCTGCCGCCCACGCTCGAGGACGCGCTGCGCGCAGGCGGCATCCACTACCGCGTCGGGGGCCACGACACGGCTTCGGTGCTGCACGCGGTGGTCGACACCATCCCGCTGCCCGAGGACGTCGATCGGGAGTTCTTGTTCCAGGTGCTGCTCGCCCGCGAGGCGCTCGGCTCGACGGCGATCGGAGACGGCATCGCGATTCCCCACGTGCGCAATCCGATCGTGCTGCACCTCTCTCGCCCGAGCGTGACGCTGTGCTTCCTCGAGCGCCCCGTCGATTTCGGCGCGCTCGATGGCCAGCCCGTCTCCACTCTGTTCACGCTGATCAGCCCGACCGTGCGCGCGCACCTGCACCTGCTGTCGCTGCTCGCGTTCGCGCTGCGCGACCCGGGCTTCCGCGCTGCGGTTCGCTCGCAGGCCTCTCGCGAGGAGATCTTCGACGCGTTGCGCAAGGCCACCGCCGCGGTGGCCGCGCCGAAGCCGCCAGCGAGCGCGGCGCAGGATGCGAGCCGGGACTGATCCACCAGGAGGTGTCGCTCGATTCCGACGTGGGAGGGGCAGCCGACATTTATCGAAGCGAGCCTCGCCGCGATCCTGCTCGCCGCGCTGAGCGGCGTTCCGGGCCTTGCTCTGGATCGCCGCTCGGCGCTGGGCCAGCACATCGCGAACGGCATGTTGATGGCCGCCGCGCTGCTCGGTGCTGCGACGGCGCTGATCGCGCTGCTGCGGGGCACCATCGAGACCGCACAGCTCGCGGGAGTGCTGCCCGAGCTCGCGCTGCGGCTGCGGCTCGATCCGCTGGCCGCGTTCTTCCTGATTCCCATCCACGTATTGGGTGCGGTGGGCACGCTCTATGGCCTGCGATACTGGCGGCAGGCCGATCATCCCGTGAACGGCCGCAAGCTGCGGCTCTGCTTCGGCGTGTTGATCGCGGCGCTCGCTGCGGTGGTGCTCGCGGCCGACGGCGTCGCATTTCTGCTCGCATGGGAGGTCATGGCGCTGTCGGCGTTCCTGCTCGTCACCACCGAGGACGAGCGCGCGGCGGTGCAGGAGGCGGGCTGGGTCTACCTCGTCGCGACGCACGCGGGCACGCTGGCGCTTTTCGCGCTGTTCGCGCTGCTCTGGGCGATCACCGGCTCGCTCGAGTTTCGCACCTGGCCGAGCGGCGCGAGCGCGCCCGCCGCGACGGGCGTGCTGTTCCTGCTCGCGCTCTTCGCCTTCGGGCTC
>DASPGF010000155.1:0-5825 GCA_035620755.1 Myxococcota bacterium | reverse complement strand
GGAACCGTCGCGGGCGGGTTGTTCGAGCCCGGCGGGCATACCTCGCCGATCTTGCAGACGATCCCGGTCGGATTCACGGGCTTCGTATCCATGCTCATCGTGCCGCCCCCCAGCAACAAGAACGGCTGGTAGCGGCCGGTGAGCAGGTAGCCCTTGAGGTCGACGGTCACCGCATACAGATCGATGTCGTCCGCGTCCGTGCCCTGGAAGCCCGACCAGGTCGTGTCGAAGCCGCCGAAGTATTCGCCGGAGGCGGCGACCGAGAAGCGCGGGTGGCAGCGGTAGCCCACGTGGCCCTGCACGCTCCAGCTGTCGTCGGAGCTCGAGGTGGTGAGCGGCCCGAAGATGCTCTCGACGTTCTTCGCGGGGTTCTCGGAGAAGTTCTCGCCCGCGAAGAAGCCCGATGCGCCGACGAAGAAGCCGCGCCGGTCGAAGCCATCGGCCGACCCCTCGCCCGTGTCGAGATACTCCACGGCGAGCAGGCACAGCACGCTCGAGATCGCGCCGGCGCCGAGCGTTCCCGAGACGGCCTTGACGCCGTCGGCGCGCGCCGCGGTGCTGCAGAGCAGGATCGAGCAGGTTACGGCGGCGATTCGCTTCACGAGAGCTGGCCTCCATCGGTGCGTTGATTGGTCACGGGTCTCCCGGCGCAGACTGCGAACGGAAACTTCGCCGCGAATGTCGATGACCACCGCACGCGGAGAGCCATGGAGCGCGAGACGGGCTTCGAACCCGCGACCCTCAGCTTGGGAAGCTGATGCTCTACCAACTGAGCTACTCGCGCTCGGCCCGAAGACTCGCACGCCGCGCGCGGCGTGGCAACCGCGGCGATCCGCGCCGTTCAGTCTTCGAGGAGCTCGATCAGCAGATCTTCGGGCTCGTCGCCCTCGAGCTTCGGCGGGCCTGCGCTCGGAATCGCAGCGATGCGCGCGGGCGTGGCGGTGGATACCAGGGACGCGAGCGCGGGGTCGAGCTCGCGCAGGGTCTGCTGGTAGACCGGGTCGATCTCCTCGATCGGCGTCGCGAGCGGCTCGACCTCGATCGGGTCGGCGAGCGGGATCGGCTCGACCGGTGTCGCGCGCGCGGCGGGCTCGTTCGCGCGCGCGGTCGCCGGCGCCCAGCCGAGATCGCGATGCGCGCGCTCGACATCGACGCGGGTGATCTGGCTTCGCCCGCAGAGGAACGCCTCGAACAGCGCGTTGTCGGCGAGTGTGTTCATCAAGCCCGGGTAGCCGCGGCCGAGCTCGTGGAGCGCCGCGAGCGCACCCGCGTCGAGGATGTTCGGGTCTCCCGACACCTGTTGCACGCGATGCGCGAGATAGCTCGCGGCCGCGCGGCGATCGAGGGGGCCGAGCTCCGCGCGCACATCGAGCCGGTGCGCGAGCGAAGCGTCCGCGCTCAGCGACGCATCGAGGGTCTCCTGGCCCGCGAGCACGAGCGTGAGCAGGCGCCGATCCTCGTACTCGAGCCGCAGCAGGCTGCACACCTCGGCGAGCGCGCCGTGCTTCGCGAGCGCATGCGCGTCGTCGATGATCAGCACCGCCTGCCGGCCGTCTTCGCGCACGATCGCGAGCTGATCGTAGATCTGCGCGAGCATGCCCTCGCGCTCGCGCGCGGGCTCCTCGATGCCGAGCTGCCGCACGAAGCGCTTGAGCAGCCAGGTCGCGTCCGCGGCGCCGTCGAGCACCACCATCATGCTCGCCTCGAAGACCTCCTCTTCGAGGCAGTCGAGCAGTCGGCGCAGCACCATCGTCTTGCCGCTGCCCGTCACGCCCGTGAGCACGCACAGCCCCTTGCCCTGCCGCACGGCGCGCTCGAGCCGCCGCAACGCACCTTCGTGTGCGTCGCTCGCGAAGTACGCGCGCAGCAGCGGCTCGTTGCAGAACGGGTCGCCGCTGAGTCGGAAATGATGGAGGTGATCCACGCGCAACTACCTCAGACGAAGGAGATCTTCTTCCTGCGCCGTTTGGGGGTTTGCTCTGTCGGCTCCGCGTCCGCGCCGCCTTCGGCCTCGGCGACCACGTCGTCGAAGTTCTCCCAACTCGGCGCCGCCGCGGGCGACTCGGCCTGATCCTTCGTGGTGTCGGTGTCGCCCGGCTCGGGATCGTCGAGATCGCCGAGGAACTCATCGAAGCTCTCGTATTCGTCCGTGACCGCGCTCGCCTCATCGTGCGCCTCGGCCGCCTCGTGCTTCGCGAGCTCGGCGAGGCGCGCCGCGACGTCGGCGAAATCGGGATCGATGGCGCGAATCTCCTCGTAGACGGCGCGCGCGGCCGCGACGCCGCCGCTCGCCTCGTGCGCTTTGCCGAGATCGAGCTTGATCGCGAGCACGGTCTCGGCAACGAGGCCCTCGGATGCGAGCGCTTGCTGGAAATAGTCGATCGCCTGCTCGGGCTCGCCGACCTCCTGCGCGCACATCCCGAGCAGGTGCAGACACCCGACCCGGCGCTCGGGATCTCCCATCGCGAGGCGCAGCTCGTTGATCGCGTCGTGGAACAGGCCCATCTCGCGGTAGGCGATTCCGAGATCGTAGTGGGCCTGATAATCCCCCTCGGAGAGCGCCGCGCTGACACCCTTCTTGAATTCCGCGAACACCGACGCGAAGCCGTCGTCGGCCGTGCTGCGCCGACCCTTGCCGCGGTCGGTCCCCGAGGCGCTCGAGCCCGGGTCGCGGTCGAGCGACTCGCTCAGCTCGGCTGCGAGATCGAAACCGGGCCCATCGCCGCCGTCGTCGGCCGCCGGGTCCGCCGCCGCGGAAACGGGCGCGGGCTCGGAGGGTGCGAGGGCTGCGGGCGGTGGCTCGGCGCTGATCGCGGGCTCGCTGCCGCTGCGCGGAATCTCGCCCGTCTCGTCCTGCTCGTCGTCCGGCTGCTCGGGGGGCGGCGCCGTCGCGTCGGCGCTCGCATCGACGCCCGCGGCGGCGTCGAGATCCCCCGTGTCGCCGAGCCCGAGATCAGATGCGAGGTCGGAGACCAGCTCGGACGCGAGATCCGAAGCGCTGTCCGGCGCGGCATCGGCCGCAAGATCCGTAACTGCGGCGGCGCGCGCCGCATCGGCGATCGGCTCCTGCGCGCGCGCCTCGACCGCGCGCGCGCGCTCGGGCGCGGCCTCATCGCGCGGCGGCTGTGCAGGCGGCGCGGCCTCCACACTCGGCTCGTCCTGCCAGTTCGCGAGATCTTCGCCGATCGCATCATCGGCGAGCGAATCCGCGGACCCCGCATCGGGCTCGGTATCCTCGGCGACGACCGCCGCAGCACCTCGCGGCGGCTCCGCGGCCTCCCCGCGCCGCGCGGCGATCTCGCCGAGCCGCACCATCGCGAGCGGATGGCCCGGCGCGGCCTCGACGATCCGCGAATAGATGGCCTCGGCCTCGTCGAGCATTCCCTGCTCGAGGTAGAAGTTCGCCTCCTCGAGCTCCTCGGCGAGCTTCGCCGCGCTCGCACCGCTGGCCGACGCGGGCGCCGCCGTGAGCGCGTCCGCATCGACCGCGCTCGCGTCGCTCGCGTGCTGCGGCTGGACGTCGCCGTCGCTCGAGATGTCGTCGATGCGGATCTCGTCGAACCCAGCGCTCTCGAGTGAGCCGCTCTGCGACGCGGCGCCGCTCGCGTCGTCGCTCGCCTCGTCGTCGCTGGATGGCTCCGCAAAGCTCGCATCGTCGATGTCGATCTCGACGTCCATGCCGCTGCTCGTTCCGCGGACCGACACCTCGGCGAGATCGAGCTCGGGAAGATCCGAATCGTCGAACGGCTCCGCGTCGGCTCGCAGCGCGCCGCCCCCGGGCGCGCTCGGAATCGAGAGCTCGTCGGAGTCGTCGGGCTCGGGCGCGCTCGGGGCAGACAGGTCGAGCGCCTCCGCCGCGGCGCGATCGAGCGCGGCGATCCGCGTTCGCAGCACCTCGGCCGACTGCGCCTCGCCGGCGGCTGCTGCGAGCCGCGCCGCGCGCGACCACATCTCGACCGCCTTGGGCGCCTGGTCCCCGGCCGCGTAGGCTTCGCCGAGCTTCTCGAGCGCGGGCCGGTGATCGAGGTCGCGCACGAGAATGCTCTCGAGGTTCGCGATCGCCTGGCTGCGCTTGCCGTAGCGCAGGTAGACGCTCGCCTCGGCCAACAGCTGACTGATGTCGGCGTCGACGTCTTCCGCTCTGCTCTCGACGCGCGAGGCCGCGGGCGGCGCGTCGGGCTCGAGCCGCGTGCGCTCGTTCGCGTCGGAGGTGATCGAGAGCGAGTCCGTTTCGAGATCGTCGAGATCGCCGCCGCCGAGCATGCCGAAGCCGGAATCGTCGTCGGAGACCAGCAGATTCGGATCCGCGAGCAGATCCTCGTCGAGAAGCGTGGTCTCGTCGCCGATCGAGAGGTCGTCGAGGTCGCCGTCCGCTGCGAGCTTCTCGTCCTCGTCGATGTAGCCGTGAGGCGTATCCCTCGAGCCGATCTCCTCGAGCGGCACGTAGCGCTGCAGGATCTCGCGCGTGCGCTCCTCGTCACCGCGCTCGCGATACAGCTCGGCGAGCTCTCGGTAGAGCGCCACGAGATCGTCGTCTCGCTTCTGCAGGCGGTAGACGTCGGCGAGCAGCTCGAAGTGCTCGGGCGAGCGGTCGATCTCGAGCGCGCGCTTCGCGAGCGATTCGGCGCGCGGCGCAGCGTTCTGCTCGATCAGGTTCCGCGCGTAGCGCGCGATGGTCTCGACGCGACCGGGATCGATCTCGAGGATGCGCTCGAAGACCTTCGCGGCCGCCTCGGAATCGCCCTGGAGCTCGAGCTCGCCGAGCACGGCGTCGTACTCCGCGAGCGCTTCTTGCTTCATGCCCTCCTGGTGGAGCAGGTCGGCGACCTTGATCCGGCTCGTGGTGTTCGACGGATCGATCGCGGCCATCTTGCGCAGCAGGCCGAGCGCCTGCTGCTTCTGGCCCGCCTTGCGATAGCCCTCCGCGGCCGCCTCGAGGCAGCCGATCGCCTCCGCGGCGAGGCCCATGCGCTGATACAGCTCCGCGAGCTGCTCGTAGGCGCCGAACGAGTCGGGCTGAAGGTTCTGGATCTGCTTGAAGACGGCGACCGCGCGCGCGTCGAAGCCCTCTTGCATGTACTGCTGGGCAACCGCCGAGTAGGCCTCGATCGCCTCGTCGATCTGCCCCCAACGCCGATAGGTGTCGCCGACCTCGAGGCGAAGCTTGGCGTCGCGCGGATCAAGCTTGAGCAGCTTGCCGAATTCCTTGAGCGCCTTGTCCCTGGCGCCCTTCTGGGCGTGCTTGCGCGCCGCCTCGAGGATCTTTCGCTTGTCCGCCGCCAACGGCGCCGTCCCGAACCCACGCAGAGAAAGAGGTCGAAGGTGCAGGAGGGTGGGGTATTCCCCCTCCAAAGCTACCTATCGGCCAGCGAATGCGTGTCTTGAGGGTTCGACTCGATTCTCCGACGGTGCGGCGCTGGGATCGCGAGCGTGTCTGCGCACGCGTGCATCGGCCTGGCTGCGCTCGTCCGCGCTCAGCTCGCCGAGCGCGAAACGGCCGCCGAGGATCTCGCGAAACGACGCGACGCACGCAGCCTCGAGCGCCTCTGCGTCCGCGCTCGCGCCGAGCTCTTCGATGCTCGTCGAGCGCCGACCATCGATCGCGCACGCGCGCTGAAGCGCGGCCGGGTCGGGAACCAGTCGGATCGAGCCATGCTGTAAAATCCCGCCGCCAGCGCGACGCTGCGCGCTGCCCGCGAGCTTGCGGCCCGCGGCGACGATCTCGTGCCCCACCGCGCTCGCGAAGCAGTCGAAGCTCGCGCGCCGCTCGGGCCTCGCCACCGACGCGACGACACGCCGGCCCTCGCCGCGCGACCGCGGACCCG
>DASPGF010000154.1:0-7970 GCA_035620755.1 Myxococcota bacterium | reverse complement strand
GCGGCCTTGCGATAGCTCTGCTGCGCGGCCGCGACACCGCTTCCGAGCTCGATCGGGATCCCGGCGTCCTTCATCGCGAGCTCCACACCCGCGATCGCGCCGAGGCACATCAGATCGTTCAGATCGCCGAGGTGGCCGATGCGGAACACCTTCCCGGCGAGCTGCATCAGCCCGGCTCCGAGCGACAGGTTGTAGGTGTGATAGGCGTTGTGGATGACCTGCTTCGCATCGCAGCCCGCGGGCACGACGATCGCGCTCACGGTGTCCGACTCCCACTGCGGCCCCTTCGCACAGAGCGTCAGCCCCCAGCCTCGAACCGCCGCGCGCACGCCCTCGGCGAGGCGGTGGTGTCGCGCGAACACGTTCTCGAGCCCTTCTTCGAAAAGCATGTCGAGCGACTCGCGCAGGCCGTAGAGGAGGCTGAGCGCCGGTGTGTAGGGAAACCAGCCGCTCGGATTCGTGTTGCGCATGTCATCGAAGTCGAAGTAGCAGCGCTTGAGGCCGGCGCGCTTGCGCGCGTCGAGCGCCTTCTGGCTCACGCCGACGATTCCGAGGCCCGCCGGCAGCATCAAGCCCTTCTGCGAGCCCGTCACCGCGCAGTCGACGCGCCACTCGTCCATCCGGAAGTCGATGCTGCCGATCGAGCTCACGCCGTCGACGAAGAGCAGCGCCGGGTGCTGCAGCTCGTCGAGCACCGCGCGAACGCCCGCGAGATCGCTCGTGACGCCCGTCGCGGTCTCGTTGTGGCAGACGAGCACGGCGCGGATCTCGTGCCCCTCGTCGCGCTCGAGCACCGCGCGGTAGCGGTCGAGGGGCACGCCCTCGCCCCACTCCACCTCGAGCGCGTCGACCTTGAGCCCGAGCCGCTCGCACATGTCGATCCACAGGTGGCTGAAGGTGCCGAAGCGCGATGCGAGCACGCGATCGCCGGGCGCGAGCGTGTTGAGCAGCGTCGCTTCCCAGGCGCCGGTCCCGCTCGACGGGAACACGAACACCTCGCCGTCGGTCGTCTTGAGCAGCCGCTTCAGGTCGGCGAACAGCGGCCGGCTGAATTCCGGGAAGTTCGCGCCGCGGTGGTCCTCCATCGAGCGCGAGAGCGCGCGCAGCACTCGCTCGGGAACGTGCGTCGGGCCGGGGATGAAGAGGAAATGCCTGCCTTGATCCATATGCTGCTGACTCCATTCAATGCGTCCCGCCTGATCGCGCACCGCGCCCGAACGGGAATGGGAACCGACGACTAACGCTTCGAGGCGATCACCTCGGCCTTGCGAACCAGGACCTCGGCCTGTCGGATCGAGGCGAGATCGATCAGCCGGCCGTCGAGCGTCACCGCGCCGCGTCCTTCGGCCTTCGCCTCTTCCATCGCGACGAGCACGCGCTTGGCGCGCACGACCTCCGCTTCGCTTGGGCTGAAGATCTGATTGACGATCTCCACCTGCGACGGATGGATCGCCCACTTCCCCTCGCAGCCGAGCACCGCCGAGCGGCGCGCCTGCGCGGCAAAGCCCGCCTCGTCCTTGATGTTTCCGAACGGGCCGTCGACGGCCCGCAGCCCGTTGGCGCGCGCGGCGACCACCATCCGCGCGACCGCGTAGTGCCACATGTCGCCCCAGTGGGTCTCGCGGCGTCCGTCCGCGTCCGGATCCGTGAGCACCGCGTAGTCCGGATTCGGTCCGCCGATCGCGATCGTCCGCGCCTGCGTCGAAGCCGCGTAGTCGGCAACGCCGAAGTGCAGCGATTCGTTGCGCGTGCTCGCGCGGGCGATCTCATGCACGTTCTGCATCCCGAGCGCGGTCTCGATGATCATCTCGAAGCCGATCCGCTTGGTGTAGCCCTTCGCGATCTCGATCTGGTTCACCAGCGCGTCGACCATGTAGACGTCGGCGGCCGTGCCGACCTTCGGGATCATGATCAGGTCGAGCTTGTCGCCCGCCTGCTCCATCACGTCGACCACGTCGCGGTACATGTAGTGGGTGTCGAGCCCGTTGATCCGGACCGACACCGTCTTGCCGCTCCAGTCGAGCTCGTGCAGCGCTTCGATCACGTACTTGCGCGCCTGCTCCTTCTCGTCGGGCGCCACCGCGTCTTCGAGATCCAGGAACACGACGTCGGCGGAGCCCTTCGACGCCTTCTCCATGAACGTGGGATTGCTGCCCGGGACCGCCTGCTCCGAGCGGTTGAGGCGCGCCGTGCACGGCTTGACGATGGTGTGGCTCATGTCTTCTCCTTCGCGTTCTCGGCTCCGCGGAGCGCTCATCGCCCCTCCGCAGAGGCAGTCCATCAACCCTCAGTTGGCGCGTCTATCCCCGTGATAGACCACGATTCGCGCACCTTGTGTCTGTCGACCATTGTCGTAGCCGACGAGCCGCACGTAGTGGCCCGGGAAGCCTCGCCGGCAAGCGGTGATCTCGGCCATCACGCGATCGACGCTGCGCTCGCCGAAGAGCGGGAGCTTCCACAGGTACCAGTAGTGATCGGTCGCGCGATCCGTCTCGACGTGCTCGATCGCGGGAATCCAGCCGCGCCCGAGGATGTACTCGATCTGCCGCCGCACCCGCGCCGCATTCATCTCCGGCAGATAGGAGAACGTGCCGAGCCTGCGCGCGCGCGCGGGGCGCGGGGCTTCGCTGCGCGTGACGCTCATCGCCGGGCGCCTCCGTGTCCGTGTCGCCGCGCGGGCCGCGCCCGCTTGGCGACGTCGAGCTTGTCGACCGTGTCGTAGTCGAACCGGATCTCCTTCCAGGTGTCGAGCGCGACCTTCAGCTCGGAGCTGTGCCGCGCCGCGGCCCCGAGGATCGCCTTGCCCTCCTGCTCGAGGCTCCGGCCCTGGTTGCGCGCCTCCACGCACGCCTCGAGCGCGACGCGGTTCGCTGTCGCGCCCGCTGCGTTGCCCCAGGGATGGCCGAGCGTTCCGCCGCCGAACTGGAAGATCGAGTCGTCGCCGAAGATGCCCAGCAGCTGCGGCACGTGCCAAACGTGGATGCCGCCGGAGGCGACCGGGAACAGGCCGGGCATCGATCCCCAATTCTGCTCGAAGAACAGCCCGCGCGATCGATCCTCGGCGACGAAGTCCTCGCGCATCTGGTCGACCCAGCCGAGAATCGCATCGCGATCCCCCTCGAGCTTTCCGACCACGGTCCCCGAGTGCAGGTGGTCGGCTCCCGAGAGCCGCAGGCACTTGGCGAGCACGCGGAAGTGGATGCCGTGGTGCCGATTCCGATCCATCACGGCGTGCATCGCGCGATGCGCGTGCAGCAGCATCCCGTTTCGCCGACACCAGTTCGCGAGCGAGGTGTTCGCTGCGAACCCCGCCGTGAGGAAATCGTGCATGATGATCGGCATCGCGAGCGATTTGGCGTACTCCGCGCGCTCGAACATCTCCTCGACGGTTCCCGCGGTGACGTTCAGGTAGTGGCCCTTGCGCTCGCCGGTCTCGCGTTGCGCGGTGTGAACGGCCTCGGCGACGAAATCGAAGCGATGCCGCCAGCGCATGAAGGGCTGGCTGTTGACGTTCTCGTCGTCCTTGGTGAAGTCGAGGCCGCCGCGCAGGCACTCGTAGACCGCGCGCCCGTAGTTCTTCGCCGACAGCCCGAGCTTCGGCTTGATGGTCGCGCCGAGCAGCGGGCGGCCGTACTTGTTGAGGATGTCGCGCTCGACCTGGATGCCGTTGGGCGGCCCGCCGCAGCTCATCACGTAGTGCAGCGGAAAGCGCACGTCCTCGAGGCGGATCGCGCGCAGCGCCTTGAAGCCGAACACGTTTCCGACGAGCGAGGTCAGCACGTTGACGACCGATCCCTCCTCGAAGAGGTCGATCGGGTAGGCGATGAAGCCGTAGAAACAGCTCGCATCGCCCGGGACGTCCTCGATCCGGTACGCCCGCGCCTTGTAGTAGTCGACGTCCGTCAGGTGGTCGGTCCAGACGTTGGTCCAGGTGCCCGTCGACGATTCGGCGGCGACCGCCGCGGCGACTTCCTCGCGCGCGATTCCTCGCTGCGGCGTGATCTTGAAGCACGCGAGCACATCGGTGTCGATCGGGCGGTAATCGCCATCCCAATAGGTGTCGCGATAGGCGCGCACACCCGCGTTGTAGGCTTCGCCGCTCACTTCCGCCTGCCTCCTCGACCCGCGCTCCCGCTGCGCTTGCGCGTCATCGCCGCTTCCTCAGATCGCATGCACGCCATGCGCGGCCTTCACCATGTGGTAGGCGACCAGCAGCTCCGTCAAGACGAGCGGATGGCTGATGCACGGCTTGCCGCTGATGTCGGTGAACTCGCCGACGTGGTGGTTCCGCAGATGCGACACCTCGGGGAGCATCTCCCAGAGCAGGCTCTCGAGGCTCTCCGCGGCCTCGTCCGAGATGCTCCCGGAGATGCCGAGCACGTCGACGGGCTTGCCATCGCGATCGCGACACAGCTCGAGACTGAGCCCGTTGCGCGCCCCGGCCTCGATCAGCGGGCTCAGGTCGGGATGGGGCAGCGTCGGCCGCAACAGGTGGTGCACGTCGAGGTGCGCGCCCGTCTCGGAATCGTCGTCCTTCGGCGGATAGAAGTTGATCACGATGTCCGAGAAGGTTCGCTGCGGCTTGATGAAGCGCTGGCTGTCCTCCCTGCGGCGCTCGAGCTCGGCGCGCACTTCCTCGGCGGTGTAGCCGCGCAGGTTGCAGTCGCGCCAGAGCTTCCACTTGATTCGCAGCTCCTCGTCGGGCTCCACGAAGACCTTCACGTCGTAGCATTCGCGAATCGCGCGCGTGTGATAGCCGAGCAGGCCTTCCACGATGATGTAAGGCCGCGGCTTCAGGTACTCGGCAGGCGAGAGCGTGCCGAGCTCGTGGTTGTAGGTCGGCTTGAGGATCGGCTGGTTGCGACGCAGCAGCTGCAGGTGCTGCTCGAGGATGTCGATGTGATTGCTGTCGGGGTGCAGCGCGGTGATGCCGCGCGTCGCGCGGTCTGCGCGCGAATAGCTGTGGTAGTCGTCGCTGCAGATGATCAGCACCTGGCTCTCGCCGAGGATGCGCGCGATGCCGGTCGCGAGGGTCGTCTTGCCCGCCGCGGAATCGCCGATGATTCCGAGCAGGACCGGTCGATCGAGCCGCGCCGGCGAGAGCGCGGCGAGCGGGCCGCGGCGGTCAGGCACGGGGAAGCCTCCGCCAGGTGGTCTGCAGCTGACTCTCGCCGCTGCAGCCCGCGATCATCAGCGTCTGCACGCGGTCGCGACCCTCGATGCGCTCGACGCCTTCGAGCAGCAGACCGGTCGTGATTCCCGTCGCGCAGAAGTAGGTCTGGGTCGAAGTGACGAGATCCTCGGCGCCGAACCAGCGCTCGACGTCGAGCCCGGCCTGCTTGACGGCGAGCTGCTCGCTCTGCAGCTGCGGATCGATGCGCGCCTGGAATTCGGCGCCGAGAGCGCGCGCCGCGCATGCGGCGAGCATTCCCTCGCGAACGCCGCCAGTACCCATCAGCGCGTCGACTCCCGAGCCCGGCAGCATCGCGAGCAGCGCTCCTGCGACGTCGCCCGCCGGGAACGAGGTGACCTGCGCGCCGATCTCGCGGATCTGGTCGATCAGGGCGCGGTGTCGCGGCTTCTCGAGCGCGAAGATCGCCAGCTCCTCGATCTCCTTTCCGACGAGCTTGCCGAGCGCGGCGAGCTTGTCGGCGACCGGTAGCTCGGGGTCGATCTTCCCCCTCGCAGCAACCGGTGCTGCGAATTTCTCCATGTAGAGCGCGGGCCGCGGCACGCGCATCGCACCGGCGGGCGCGAGCGCGAGCACGGTCATCGCGTTCGTGAGGCCGGCTGCGAGGTAGGTCGTGCCTTCGCCTGGATCGACGGCGAGGTCGAATGCGGGCTCGCAGGACGCGCGGCCGACGAGCTGGCCGTCGTAGAGGCTCGCCACCTCGCGCTCGCCCCCCTGCCCGACCGCGATGCGCGCGCAGAACGGCAGCGCCGTGAGCGCGTCGGCCATCGCGCGCGCAGCCGCGCTCTCGGCGCTCTCGCCGCGCCCGCGGCCGATCTGCTCCGACGCGGCGCGCGCAGCGGACTCGCTCGCGCTTCGCAGCGCGGCGAGGATCTGCGGGGTCGCGTCGTCGTGCATTGGATGGCGAACCTCTCTCCCTGCGCCTCGGGGCCGTGGACGCAACGGGACGAACCGAGGCCTTACCCTAGGCGAAAGCGACTCCGGGGAAGAACGCCCAACCGGGTCGATCCCGAGAATCATTCGGATAGGCAAAAACCTATCCGATCGGGCAGGACTTCGTCTTGCGCGGCCGACCGGGCCCCGACCCGCAGCCGACCTCTCCGCGAGAAGCGGAACGGCCCGGGCTAACTGTTTTCGGAGACGTAGAGCGCGACGGCCTGCGCGCGGTTTCCGATCCCGAGCTTCTCGTAGACGTTCTTGAGATGGAACTTCACGGTCTGGACCGAGATCTCGAAGCGCGCCGCGAGCTGGGCGTTGCTGCTCCCCTCGCTGAGCGCCGCGAGCAGCTCGCGCTCGCGCGGCGTGAGCGCCGAGAGGCGGCACGCGTTGAGCCCGCGCACGTCGACGAACGGAAAGATCATCTGTCCGCTCGCGACGCGTGCGACGGTGTCGAGCAGCTGACCCGGCGGCTCGCTCTTCGAGCAGAAGCCCGCGCCGCCGAGGCGCATCACCTGTCGCGGCACGTCGGAGCTCGGGTCGCCGGTGTAGATCACCACGCGCGGCGCGCCGGGCTTGTCGCGCAGTCGATCGAGCACGCCGCGCCCGCCGACGCCCGGCATCACCCATCCGACGATTCCCACTTGAAAGTCTTTCTGCTCGGCGAGCGCGAGGAACTGCTCGCCGTTCTCCGCGACGTCGACGAGCTCGAAGCGCTCGTCGCGCTCGAGCAGGCTCTGCAGACCCGCGCGCACCAGCGAGCTCTTGTCCGCGACCACCACCGAGATCGGGGTTCGATCCACCGTCACCACCTGGGGGAGAGAGAGCGCGGCGTTGCACCGCGCGCGCCAGGGGTCGACGTCACGCAGCAGCCGAGCATCGAGGTCTCGACTCCGCGGATCGGCCCCGGGGCTCGATCGCCCCCCGGGGGAACGAGCCGCCGCGCGGGTAGGATACGGACAATCGCGAATCGCGGTCAAGCTCCGTTTCCGCGCTTTTCCCTCACCCTCGAAACCGAGCGCTTGCGCACCGTGTCGCCGCGAGTCGCGGCGCGCGTGGGCGAGCTAACTTCGCCGCGCGATGAGCGAGCGAGTTCGCACGTCCTGCCCGCGCGATTGCTACGACGGCTGCGGGATCGTCGTCGAGCGAGATGCGGGCCGCGTGACGCGCGTGCTCGGCGACCCCGACCACCCCGTGAGCCGCGGCAAGCTCTGCCAGAAGTGCGCGCTCGCCTACAACGGCGTCTGGCGGGACGCGCGCGCGCGGCTCTCGCGGCCGCTGCGGCGCTGCGGCCCCAAGCCGAGCGCGCGCTTCGAGCCGATCTCCTGGGACGCTGCGCTCGCGCAGATCGCGGAGCGGCTGCGCGCGATCGTCGACGCGCACGGCGCCGGGCCGATCGTCCACGCGCACTACACGGGAACGTGCTCGCTGCTCGCGAGCGAGTTTCCGCTGCGCTTCTTCCGCCGGCTCGGCGCCACCGAGGTCGAGCCCGACACCATCTGCAACAAGGCGGGGCACGAGGCGCTCGGCTACGTGTACGGCACGTCGGTCGATGGCTTCGACCCGAAGACGATCGCGGACAGCCGCTGCGTGATCGTCTGGGGCGCCAACCCGTCCGCCTCGGCACCGCACGCCCACGCGCACTGGCTGCGCGAGCACGCTGCGACGGTGATCGCGGTCGACCCCGTGCGCCACGCCACCGCCGAGCAAGCGGACCTGCACCTGCAGCCTCATCCGGGAAGCGACGCGGCTCTCGCATTCGGCATGATGCACGTGATCCGGCGCGACGGCCTGCTCGACGAGGCCTACATCGCATCGCACACGCTCGGCTGGGAAGAGCTCG